>NZ_NQMR01000007.1 GCF_002276045.1 Pseudoalteromonas sp. NBT06-2
AATCCTTCGTACAGCATTTGTTGAGCCTTTTTACTGCGTTATCGCCTTTTTATGTGGAACAACCACATGACAAAGCCTCTGCCTTGTATAAATGCCCAACAATTCGCTGCAAAAATAATCTCGAAAGATCAACAGCCCCTAATGTAAGCCATCGTTATTTAAAAGTTTTTTTCTAATTGCAAGTTTATTCTTAATAATCTTTTCTTTAAGTTTTTTAAATTGCTTATGTTTTCTAAGAAGTTTCAAGTGAGGATCATTCTCCAACCACTTTATATTAACGCGATCTTGGTCTATTAAATAATTTAATTTATTTGCAATAAGGTAGTGTTTTTCTGGAAGATAGCAGGCTAGTAGCAAAGTATTTATATTCGTTGTTTGTTCATCTTTTTGTTGCTCTTTTTTATACAAACTCAAAGCATCAAATGCTTCTCCTGCTCGGTTTGATTTTATTAATTTCAAACGTAATTTTGCATAATTAGCCTCCCAAGAAGATTCCAATTTAGATAATGCCATATAGTGATTATTGGCTTCTAGCCACGAACCTGAAAATAACAAGCTGTCTGCAAGTAATAACTGAGCACTAGTATAAGTTGGCATCATATTTAATAACTTTTTAGTCGCGTCTATTGCTAACCTATATTGCCCTTGATCAAAATAAAATTGTGCTCTACCTTGCGCTATTATCATACTTTGTGGATTGTGATTTATTAACTTATCAAAAATTGGTTTCGCACGGTTAAAGTCATTTGCACCAGCCAGTATTTGTGCTTTTAACAAATACCCAAAAAAATCTAAAGGGTCTAATCTTATCACTTTTTTTACGAGTATATATGCACTAATATAATTACCTATTTCCCAATGTAAAACCGCTTTATTCAATAAAGCGCCAATATTATTGGGCTCTAAGTTTAATGCTTTTTGATACGCCTTAATTGCTTTAGAATCTTGCTCATTTATATCAAGTGCAAAACCTTTTGCCTTATAGGCTTGTGCTAAATCTGACTGTAAAGCAATTGCAGAATTAGCTAACCTTAACGCTTCTTCAGCCATACTTAAGTCACCATCATACTGATGAACTTTTTGAGATAGCGCATTTGACAAACCACATAAAGCTAATGGAAATGCAGGTGAAATAGCTAAACTTTTTCGATACAAATCTTCCGCGAATTGATTATCAATTTTGTTATATTTTAAATAGTGTTGTTGTCCTTTCAAATATAAACGGTAAGCTTGATCTTTTTCCTTTTTAACGATTGTTTTAGGGTAATGCTTATTGTTAAAGCGCTCAACAAGCTCTTCAATTATCAACTGCGGTAAATCAAAAATTTCAGAGAAAGGAACTTCTAAAGTTTTATCGAAAATAGTTGTATTGTTTAAAGTATCTATTAATGAGTACGAAATATAAAACAGCTCATTTTTATATGCTATTTCACCTGTAATAATGAATGCTATCTTTAGTTTATTACCCAATTTAACAGTGTCATAATAAATATTTTGATACTCCTTAACTTCGTTAAAAGGAGTAACTTCAATACCACTTAAATATTTTAAGTTTTCAATAATTTTAAGCGTTATTTCATCGTCAAGTCCTTCAAAATCCCTTAAAACTCCTTTTTGAATAAACGGCATAACAGCAATACGATTCAAAGTAATTTTAGGATTGTTATTTGACGGAGCTATCTGTGTAGAATAGCCAAAAGAAAGCGCTATAAATATGACAAAAAAAAATATAATTAATTTAAAATGAACTTTAAAGCTCAAAAAAGAGTTAGTATTCACTTTACTGTTAACTAAATTTGGCAAAACTAAAAGTCGGTATCCTTTACCTCTTACTGTGCCTATATATTCAAATTGAGTGGTATCATTTTTTAATAGTTTTCGTAGCATTCGAACACGTTGTTGTAAGTTTTCATCTGAAACAACTTGTTTCTCACCCCATACAGTTTTCATCAGCTGATCAGTACTAATAACTCTATTTGGTTCTTCAACCAATGCCATTAATAACTTAAAAGTTAATAAGGGAACATCCTGCCAATTATTATCCTTTTGTATTCGCTGTTGTTCACAATCAAGCAGCCAGTCCCCTAGCTGGATAAATTGTATTCGTTTTTGCATGTTAATTTAGAGTAAATAGTTTATTTATTATTTACATTCAATATAAAGGAGAAACAATTTCAAATAAAGGACTATATAAAAAGGGGAAAAAATTAATTCCCCTAAAAAGTTATCAACTCATATATAATTTAGAGTCGTGACATCGTTAGTTTATAAGGTTTCTTACTGCTATAGCCTGAATAACGATAAACTAAAATATGTAACGTCTTAGTTTTTGCTGAGTTAGTATTTTTATAAGAGAGCTGTTCTGCAATCCCTTCTTGCTCAGAGTATTTTAATAAGGTAGCGCCTTCACTATACAGATATAAATCATAATCTTGATTGTAATCCATTGGACCCGTTAATACTAAGTTCAAAGTTTCGCCTGCAACTAAACTCACTTCATACCAATCATTATCATCATTTGTATATGGAAAATATCCAATTATTTTATTAATATCATCTGCTACGTTATTTGCACTTTCTATAGCATCATTATTTTCAACCTCATAATAAGTCGTAACTGAAGGAGGTATAACAGGCCCTATATCAAAAGTAAAATTGGCTGAATTGGTAGAGTGGTTTGCCGAATCGACAACTTTAATAAATACAGAGTGTTCACCAGATGTAAAAATCTTTTTATCTATTAAATAATTTACTTGGTAATGAGTTTCATCGCTAAAAATATATGATTTAACAATTTTTTGATCTACAAAGATTTCAGCACTTAGTAATAATTTATCATCACTCAGCGCTGCATTAAAAACTAAATCACTACTTAAATAAGCATTTATTTCAGGAGCTAAATCTTCTGTTGGTGGGACAATAACTGCATTATCTACATTAGACGTTAAAGGTAATCCTGCTTTTGCTGATTCACCTATTACATTTTGCTTAATGGTATCTAACCCTGTTTCATCTGATGTAATTGTATAACTTTCACCATTGGTACTGATTTTAATATGACCGACTACAAAGCCACTAGTGTTGGTACGTTCATCACTTAGCTTACCTTCATCTGTTTGTAATACCTTAATCCCTTTTTTAATGAGTATATCTTCAATTGCTTCTTTATTTGGCAAACCATGAGATTGATTCGGTCCAACTGAAACTATGGCTATTTCAGGCTTAGCTAAATCTAAATATTTACTATTTGAACTTGTTTTTGATCCATGATGTCCGGTGTGCAAAATATCTATACCGCCATTAGTTGTATAAACATTATTGTTACCACTTAATAATGCAGACATCATCACAGGAGTCTCAAAGTCCTTTTGTCCATTATGTGAATGGCCACCTAAATCACCAGATACAATATAATCAAAGCCTTTATATTTGATTAAAATAACAATTGAAGAGTCATTTATATGGGTTGCATTTGGATATTCATAGTTAGGATCTGTTTTTTGTAACTGAGCCACTACAGCTGCTTTATTTTCAATCTCACCATTTACTGCAATTGCAGTTGCTGTCGCTCCATCACCTAAGTCAATTACATAACCTAATGGTATACCAATTGGCGGATTTATATTTAATTCTTGATAAGAATTAAACCAATTTTTCATAAATACACGATCCGCATTTTTAGATGCACCACTGTAATAACTCTGTTTTGGTTTAAATTCTCGTACTATATATTGCGCACTGCCACCATGATCAGCATGATTATGGCTCAATAAAAAGTAATCTAGTTGTTGTATATTTTGTTGATGTAAATAATCAATCACTACTTGGCGTTTTGAGCTCAAACCTGAATCAAATAAAATAGTTTTGCCATTAGTTCCTTCTATTAAGACTGATTGCCCCCAGCCAACATTAATAGCGTGTATTTTTAGTTCACTCGCTTTTACATGATTTATTAACACACCCAGCAATATAATTATTGCAAATAAGTTTTTCATTGTTGTTATATTCCAGTCATCTATTCAAGAAACGTGAAACATAGCTTTTTGACTCAAATAATACTTGAACCTATGCTGAAACTTAGCTGAAATTAAAATAAATAAATAAAAAACAAAAACTTAAATTCTTAGTGATAAGTGAGGTTTTGATAGCTTAAATTAATATTTAGGTAATAAGTCACAATTTTTAGGTAAGTAGTTCACAGAATTAACAACATATTCTTGATTAAATAACACTCAAGCTAATTATTTTACTAGCTTACTACTATTTAATTTGGAGTATATTATGAAAAACCTTAGTCAAATAAAGTCTCTTTCTAAAATTTCAAAATGTATTTTGTGCTCTTTACTCATCACACCATTTGCGCATGGTGCCTATGAAGCAAAAAGCTATGCTGTAACGACGTGGGATGCTAGCTGTTCAGGCAGTACGCGTAGTGCTTGGGATAACATGGCTGATGCATGGTATGACGAGATCACCAACACAGGCTTTAGTTTGTTTGGTTGGTGTTTATCAGGTCATTGCAGTGATGCATTCACCCGAGATGGTCAATATGTAAATGGCAATATCATCAATAGTAAATTTGCAGATAGATCACTTGTATCTTGGGGTAATGATACACGCCACTTGGATGAAGGTGATGCTGTAATGTTGGCATTGCATGGTTTTGAATCTGGCAATAATTATGGCGGCCGTGTCAGAGTAAATGAATCTGGCGGTGGTAACTGCAATATTATGCGCAGTGAAATGGAACTTGGTGACTCTGATTTAGAGTTCTTACATTTATCATCCTGTCAAAGTATGGATGATAATCAATGGAGTACCTGGTGGAGCGCATTTGGTAGAGCACATCAAGTAGACGGATTTCATGGGTTAATGTGGATAGGGAGTAGTTTAATTAATGATTACAAAGATTTTGCTGATGATGCATTTTCTTCAACGATTGCAGAGTCTTGGTTGGATAATATGTATATACCTGATATTAGTGGTAGTGATGATCAATGTCCTGTTGCGTATGCCGTTGGCGAAAATAGCTCTGATACTTGGGAGCGAATTGGCACAGAGAGGTATGACAATGTTCACAGTGATCCTAGCTCTATTGGCTACTGGGGCGTCATTTATATTAGAGGCTGCGATCCAGCGGCTGAAAGTGTCATTGCAAGTGACTTTAGTTCATAACGATTAATTTGGAGATCTTATTATGTTTAACTTAATTAAACTACCTCATATTATAACTGTTGTACTTATTTCGGCGATTGGTTTTTCAAATGCTTCACAGGCGGAATCAAGTTCCACAAAAGATTTAAATCGAGAATTAACATTAGTTGGTAATAATAAAATTTCAGAGTCTGAGATTATCAGGTTGCTAGATAAAGCTGTGCCACGGTGGAGTCATACAATTTTAGATGCCAGATCAGATGGAAACCCAATAGCAAAACTAGATTTCAACTTTATTTTAGATGTATTAAACGATCAAATGAGTAATCTTCCTCCGGAAGAAGCAACACAAGCATTCGGTAAAATAAATGCAATTAATTTAAATAAGAAAACAGGTAAATTTCGTTATGTTAATAGAGAGAGAATATGGAATTTTGAACGCGATAGCAAGAAAAAGCTAATACCTGAAAGGAATGTAGCTTCTATAGTATCTAAATTATTAACTGAGTTTCAAATACCAAAAAACGAGCTTAATAGGCCCATCATTCGCAGTCAAATAGCTGCTGGTGCCAAGGTTGGTAGTAAACAATTACAAGATAAATTTGAAATGTATCAAATTGCATATATACAAAGAAGAATTAATGGTCTGAGTATTTTACAATCTGATATTAAAGTTGCCATCAATCATCAAGCTCAGGTACAAAGACTCAGTATAGACTGGCCTGAATTTAAACTTGATGAACAAATTAAATTAAAAAGTAGGAGATCTGTATTACAAAGTGCAGCTAAAGAAATTATGTTACAAGATCCTGATTCAGATTTAGTGATAAAATCGAAATTAGCATACGCCAAAATTAATGATGATAATTTTCATCAACCCGTTGCAGTTCTGGCTGTAAACTCATTACCCACACCATATCAATTAATAATTAAATTAACTGATAGTGTACAAGAGTACGAAAGTGAATAAGTTGAAACCATCGAGCTACATTAAACAAATGTCGCTCGGTGAGCTCTCTCATTAATATAATGATATAAAAGTTGGCTTATATTTTGATGTTTATTTATCAAGTAAATTAAAATTTAAATTAATCAATTTATATTTATTGCTTTTAAAGTCGCATTATTAAATAAATTTTGGAGCGTACTAAATGGCAAGTCAATATCATTTTTCCCAAGAAATAAACAAATTTTTACTTTTTAGCTGTCTAGATAGTGATGCGATAGATCAAATCCAATTACAAGCAAAAAACCTTAATTATCAGAAGAATACAGTAATAATTCAAGAAGGAGATGAAGGGCATGGTCTGTTTTTAATCGTAAAAGGTCGTGTTAAAGTTTATGTTCAAGATGATGAAGGTCATGAACTTGTTTTAGCGACATTAGGTGAAAAAGAATATTTTGGTGAGCTTTCTGTATTAAGTGGTAATTATCGATGTGCCTCTGTCATGACAACGGAAAAAACAGAGCTCATTTTAATTAGTCGACAAGGTATATTAGAGCTATTAAGTAGTCGTCCAGACCTCGCTTTTCAAACGATACAAACCTTAGCATCTCAAGTAGGCAATCAAACACAAACGATTAAATCCTTTGGTTTATATGATGTTTACAGTAGATTACAGCACTTATTAGATGATATGGCCGTTAAAGATGGTTGCTTACGGGTGATCCCTGAGCTTATGACGCACCAAGATATCGCCAATAGAATTGGTTCATCCAGAGAAATGGTTACACGTATATTAAAAGAGCTAACAAAAGGTGGATACATCTCTATTTCAAATAAAAAAGTTCATTTACATAAACCTTTACCTAGTAGGTTTTAGCTAATAAAAATAAACATTTTATTAGCGCACAGTTTTTGCATAAAATGTATTTTTTTGCATTTTGCAAAAAAAAATTGCTATATGCGTTGCATAATAAATCCTCTGATTTTAATTTTATGCAGCGCTATTTTTGTAGTGCGATTATAAATACGGCCAATATACCTAAGCTACTTGGAAATGCATGATTTCAGCGGGAGTTTAAATGGTCAAATACAAGACATTTATTGCAGGTAATAGTTATTCCCTTATCAACATAAATAACGCGGTAGTTGATCATTTAAAACCCGCCCGTAGGGAATTTATCTGGTAAGTAATCACTACTTTACATCAGTTTGAAAGGCAATAAGCATTCCTAAAATGATGTGCCTTGTGCTAACTCACCTGATAAATTCTGAAACAAGCATTATCAAGTGTCTTGGGTATATATTTAAGTACAACAGTGAATGAAATAATTTAGCTACTTACTTTTGCTAAGTTAAAACCTATTCAAAATTACGCTATTATCAATACTGATATACACGTACTACTTGGAAATGCAAGTTTCAGAACGCATTTCCATGTAGCATGGGTATAAAGGTAGGTTATTTAAAATTACTTTTTTTATGCCATCTTATTAGTTCTTTTTGATCTGTCGGTGCATCTAAACCATCTTTAATAAACTCAGATGCCTGCTGAGCTAAAATTGCTTCAGTTTTATCTTCTAATCGCTCTAACATATCAAAAAAAACAGCTTGTTCATCAGCAGACAATACAGACTCTAGTTGCTTTGCACGCTCATCCATTGCAATTATAAGCTCATGGTATAAAGCTTTACCTGCTTCATTTAGATATAAGTTTTTAACATTCTTTTTGACTTCATCTTTGTGAGATTCAATTAAATTCAAACTTAATAGCTTTTTAACAGCCCTGCTCACAGTATAAGAATCAAGTCGAGATTGATAAGCAATATCAGCTGATTTAACTGGCATATAAGAACCTATATTAATTAAAACTCTCATTTCTCTTGGATCTAAATCAGTTAAATTACGGATTTTCCAATCACGATTTAATGCCAATAAGTTACTTACGACTGCTACTCTAAAGGGCAAGTGGGAAGTTAAATCTAATGGATTTTCAATTTTTTCTGTCAGGGAAAAGGCCTGACCCCTAGCTGACTTACTAATGCGCTTAACCTTGAGATTAAATCATTTTGTAACTCTATCATTTTATATTAGTAAATAAAAACGCAGACCAATCTAGCTGCATATGCAGCACTTAGTAGTTGCATATGCAGCAACTTTTCTGTACTTTAAATTGATAATAAAAATAAACAGGAAGATATACATGCCATTAGTTAACCCATTAGCTTCAGATGCAAATGAAGAAGTGATTGAACTCGCTAAATTTTTTAATGAGACTTTAGGCTTTTGTCCTAATAGTGTTTTAACTATGCAGCACAGACCTGGCATAGCAAAAGCCTTTATAAATCTCAATATGGCGATTATGGCCAATGAAGGTCGTGTAACCGCAGAACAAAAACGCTTAATTGGTTACATTACTAGTGCTAATACCGGTTGTAGGTATTGTGAAGCCCATACGATTTTAGCAGCAGAACGATATGGCGGCACTGAACAACGTTTAGCAAATATTTGGTCATTTAGAGAAAGTAATTTATATACTGAAGCTGAAAAAGCGGCTTTTGAACTTGCCCTAGCCGCATCAAGTGTACCCAACGCAGTAAATGATGAAATTACCGCACAAATGCATGAATACTGGGATGAGGGAGAAATAGTTGAAATATTAGCTGTTATTTCATTATTTGGTTATCTAAATCGTTGGAATGACTCTATGAGCACAACCATGGAAACAGGAGCTGTTGATGCAGGTGAACGCTTATTATCTGAATCAACTTGGACACGTGGTAAACATATTTAACCAAATAGCATTATTTAAATAATCTACCCAGATAATTGTTGTAACTAAGCCTGAAGTTAAAATTACTTTCGGCTTATATAAACTAATAATTACACCCTCTTCTTCTTTGTTAATCAAAAGAGTACCTCATAAATAAGCCCTCTATTAAGTGAGCATTTGATATATATTGTAAATATTATGCTACAAGTTAATTAATTTTTTTATCTCATATACTTTCAATTTAATTTTTTGCCCGTAATCTAGCTAGCCCGAAAGTACAAAATACTAAGAATAAAGAGCGATTTCATGATTCAGGGTAAAACATTAGGCAGTATGCTAATTATTGCAGGTACGACAATAGGTGCTGGTATGCTGGCATTGCCGATTGCATCTGCGGGACTTGGCTTCTCAACAGCAACTATATTGTTATTTTCGGCATGGGCACTAATGACTTATACCGCCTTATTAATGTTAGAAGTGCATCAATATGCACATGTCGAAGCAACATTAAATTCTTTAGCAAAAAGCTTACTTGGTAAAAAAGGCCAGATCATCGCTAATTTCTCGATGATATTTTTATTTTACGCTTTATGTGCAGCTTATATAGCTGGTGGCGGTTCTCAACTTCAAACAAAGCTTGTTCAGTGGACTAACTTAGAGCTACCAGTTCAATCCGGTTCTGTATTATTTGCTATCGTTTTTGGTACAATTATAACCTTAGGAACTGGCACCGTTGATAAAATAAACCGTGTTTTATTCACTATAAAAGTGATTGTTCTAGCATCCGTTTTTTACATGCTAACTCCTCACGTTCAAGGTCAGCATTTACTCGAAATGCCGATTGAGCAAGGTCTTATTTTATCGGCCATTCCCGTTGTATTTACCTCATTTGGTTTTCACGGCTCTATACCTTCAATCGTAAAATATGTGGGTATTGATATAAAATCATTAAGACGAATAATGCTCATGGGAGCGGCATTGCCCTTAGTTATATATCTATTTTGGCAAATCGTGAGCCAAGGGGTTATGAGCCAATCAAGTTTATTACAAAGTGAAGGTTTACCTGGGTTTATTGCAAGTGTCACTTCTATGTTACAAAATCCTAAAATCAGTAGCGCTATTACTATTTTTGCAGATCTCGCGTTGGCAACTTCATTTTTAGGTGTCAGCTTAGGTTTATTTGATTTCTTTAGTGATACTTTAAAAAAAGGTGATACAAAACAAGATAGACTTATTACTGCTTTGGTTACTTTTATACCACCTTTAGGCTTTGCACTGTTTTATCCTCAAGGTTTTATTATGGCACTCGGTTACGCTGCCATAGCGCTTGTTGTATTAGCCGTATTTTTACCTATTGTAATGGTGTTTAAACAAAGAAAACAACGTGAAATAACGCAAAGTGATTATCGTGTAAAAGGCGGTAATTCAGCACTAATAGTAGCGGCTTTATCTGGCGTATTAATCATTAGCGCTCAGTTTTTACAAATGTTTGGCGTGATACCTGCTATTGGTTAATAATAGGTGCTGTTGATCTTTCGAGATTACTTTTGCAGCGAATTGTTCGTAATCCATACAAGGCAGAGGCTTTATCATGTGGTTGTTCCACATAAAAAGGCGATAACGCAGTAAAAATGCCCAACAAACGCTGTCCGAAGGATTCGGCTAAAAGAATTTTATTCTTTGTTGAATCGTATTTACTTAGAATGACGAGGCTACACACTACTCGCCGCGCTAAAATGCTTTTATCTCGAACAAAATTTAACCCTGAAAGATCAACAGCCCCTAAAGTGTTGAGTCTTAAATTGCTAGATTTGGATAGTTTTTACTTTCGAGCATGAAATCAATAACAAAGCTCTTCTTTAGGAGAGCTTAATTCATTAACTGAACTGTATTTCTCCACAGCTAAGTTTCAATATATTTATCAGCAAACTTCTTAGCTAAAGTAAACCGTTTAGCAGAACGCTCACCTAGTTTAACTAGCATTAAATAGCAATATGGCACTAAGAATAAACTGGTAAAAGTAGAAAATATCAAACCGCCAATAATCGCAATTGCTAATGGATAAGCTTCATTATTACTTGAAGCAATAGCTACTGGTACTAAACCTATTATCGTTGTTGCAACAGTCATTAAAATAGGTCTTATTCTAGTTGCACACGCATCAATTATGGGTTCAGTTAAACTCGTTGATGATCCCTTTAGTTTATTTATTTGATCTATTAACACAATACCGTTATTCACCACTATACCCATAAGTATCAACATGCCTATCATGGCTGTTTCGCCAAGACCCATATTCATAATAGTAAAAGTAAAATATACACCAATAAATGCTAAAGCAATTGAAGATAATATCGCAATTGGCATTAATAATGATTCAAATAATGCAGCCATCACCATAAAGATTAAAGCTAAAGCAAGTAACATGTTTATTGTCATATTTGCCATAGAAATATCATCATTACGATAAGCTTTTCCTAATTGCCATTCATAACCTGTAGGTAAAGCAATTCCCTTCATAGCAACCTTTATTTTTTCTGCTGCTTTTGTACGTGTTATATCATTTAAATTTATTGAAATCGTTAAACTTGTTTGCCTCTGTACTCTATGAATTATTGGCAGTACAGGCTGAGAATCAAAAGTAACAAGTTGCTGTAAAGTTAAAATACGCCCTTGTGTCTCATATATAGGTAGGTCTTTTATTTGCGACAAAGGTAACGCTTTTTTATCATGATATACCAAGCGCATCTCTATCTCCCCAACAGCTTCATCTCTAAACGATCTTAAATTCACTCCTCGCAGTGCAGTTGAAATTCGATTGGCTATATCTTGAGTATTTAAGCCTAAACGCGCTACTTTCTCATTATCAATACGTAACAGCAGCTCTAACTTTTTATCCGTATCATCTATGCCAACTTCGTCAAACCCTTCAATCTGTTTTAACCTTAAAATCACAGACTCACTTAATGACATCAAACGCTCAGTAGAGCTGCCTAATAAAGAAATACTTGCAAACATCTCTTTATTGTCAGACCAAGCAAAAGAAGGTTTAGCTATGGCTGTTTTAGGAAAACCCGCACGTATTTTTTCTTTTAACTCAGAGATTGGCATAGGTAAGTGTTTATTTAACTTTATGCGTGACGATGCATAATCAGCATAAATTCGGCTATCAACTTTTTTAAAGCCAAACTCCTCCTGATTGTCATAAAGATAAGCTTCCATTTGATCAACTAATTGAGAAACATCAGCTAACTTTTGGCCACTTATTACATGATAACGAATCGTAATATCTTTGGATTTTTTACTATGCTCTTGTTGGTTTGATACAAAATCTCGCGCAAAAAATCCTAATAAACATAATAATAAAACACCTAAAGCTGAGTATTTAGGGTTAAGTAAAATTTTCTTTAAACTTGGGCGATAAAAAGCATCTATCCAACTTTGCGTAGTAACTTGCGCTAATTCGTTTTGTGTTACTTTGCTAAGCATCAAAGGGATCAAAGTTTTTGCAACTAACAATGATGCTAATAAAGGTAAACAAATCGCCACAGCAATTTGTTCAATCAAAACAGTTATAAAGTTTTTTTCGCCCATTAAAATAGGTAGAAAAATAATAACTGTTGTTAATGTGCCACAGATCACCGCTATGCTTACATTATCAACCCCTTTAATCACTTTTTGATAATGGGTTAATCCATTCGACTGCTGCTGTAATATACTTTCACAGATCACTACTGAATTATCAATTAATAAACCCACAGCAATAAATAACCCAGCTAACGTTAACATGTTCAGCGTATAACCCATAAAGTACATGCCAGCAATAGCAAAACTGAGTGATACAGGTACAGAAGCAACAACAGCTAAAGTTACTCTGTAATTTCTAAAGAAAATATATAAAACGGAAAAAGATAAAACTATGCCTACAAAACCTGCTTTTAGTAAGTCAGATAGCGACTCTTGAATCTCATTTCCGCTATTATTTTTAACTTTGATTTTTATATGCTTAAACTCAGGATCCGCAGCAATAATATCAACAAAATTCACAACATTATTTGCCACATCAACAACATTTGCATCAGATTCTTTAAATATTTCCAATCCTATCGTTTTCTGTCGATCACTTCTAATTTCGCTGTCTTTCTCAGGGCTTTTTAGTGAAACCTGTGCAACATCACTTAGCTTTATATTCGCTTTAACCTGAAAGTTATTAATATCAGCTAAGCTTTTGTATTCACCTTGTGATGTGACGCTAAATTTACGCTCTCCATTAAGTATTGAAGCTGACCTAACAATAAAGTTACTCTCTCTTAGATTTTTTAATAATTGCCCTTGATTGACTCGGTTCATTGCTAACTTTGTACTATCAAGTTTTATCTCGATATTAGGTTTAACCACACCTCTTAATTCTATTTTACCGACTCCAATTAGTCTTTCTATCTTCCTAACTAATTTTTTATTTAAAAAATCATAGGCATGGGATAAGTCTTTTTCTCCAGAGATAGTTAATGTCATTATTGGAAAGTCATCAGTTGAGAATTTTTGTACGTTTACTTTTTGCACATCATCCGGTAGTAAGTGACTGATCATATCCACCTTTTCCCTGATTTCTAAAATTTTACTATCCAGATCTGAGCCTAAATCCATCATAATTTGAATACCTGAAGAATTAGCTCTGCTTCGTGATTTCATAGAAGATATACCACCCACTGTTGCTATCGCTTCTTCTATAGGACGAGTGATCAAACGTTCAACTTCTTTTGGAGATGAACCACTATAAGGAACATAAATAAAGACCACTGGCACAGTAACACTTGGCCAGCTTTCTTGAGGTAATAATCGACTTGCTACCAATCCAGTAACAAATAATGACAGCATAACCATTACAGTGGTAACGGGTCGTTTTAAAGCTAAGGATGTGAGCCATAAATTAATAGGCAAACCAAATTTTTTATTTTTTTGATCAACTATCATAATTAACATCATCTTGAATTATCTGGTTATCAATTACGGTTGTTTGTGCATATTGTTTGCGGTCAAACACACTGTATAAAACGGGGATCACTAATAAAGTCAATGCTGTAGCAATAAATAAACCTGACATCACAGTGATAGCTAAAGGCGCTCTGAGTTCAGAACCCTCACCATCGGACAAAGCTAAAGGCGCTAAACCTAATACTGTAGTAAGTGATGTCATTATAATAGGGCGAAGACGTGAATTACTTGCAGTAATAATTGCTTTTGTTTTATCAACTCCTTGTTGACGTAATTGGTTTATTCTATCAACTAATACAATGGCATTATTAACCACAATACCTGTAAGCATGATCACACCAATTAAAACAATCACACTAATTGCCGTATTAGTAATGTATAAACCTAATACAGAGCCTAAAACAGCTAAAGGTACTGAAAACAAGATAATAAATGGATTAAGCAAAGACTCAAATTGTGATGCCATGACTAAATAAACCAAAAATACCGCTAATAATAAAGCCATCATTAATGACGAGAATGAGCGAGTCATTTCTTCATTTTGTCCTGCTACTTTGATTCGAATATTGTCAGGTAAATTTAACTGCTTAATAATCATTTGTGCTTTTAAAGCAGCACTAGCTAAGTCTCCATAAGTTAATGATGCCGATACGATAGCTACCCGACTTTGATCAATTCTATTGATTTCGTTAGGACCAATACTTTCAGTGATATTAGCTACTGTAGATAAAGGTAAAGATCTATCTTGTGAAGCATTAATTGTAATGTGTTTAATTGCTTGGGCTGAATTTCTAGCTTGTTCATCAGCTCTTACTAAAATATCGATTTGCCTATCATTTAAATTATATTTACTAGCGACTGAACCCGAAACTTTAGTAACCAATTGCGCCGCAATATTAGATGCTCTTAAATCTAAACTAGCTAAACGCTCATTATCAAATTCGATTTTTAGTTCGGGTTGACCATCACGTAAACTTTTATTTATGTCGGTAAATTGCTTGTCAGCAATTAAAATACGTGCCAGTTCATCACTTGTTTTCTTTAAATTTTTTAAGTTATAACCAGATAAAATAACTTGCAACGGACGTTCAGTAGTGAACATTTCTGCTTGTTTAATTTTGACATTCACATCAGCCATGCTTTCAGCTTGAGTTCGAATAAAATCTTTAATAACCTTAACATCAGAACTATTATGTAAAGCAACTAATAACTGCCCCCAGTTTTCACCACCTTTACTTGCTGAACTCATCATCAAACTACCACTACCAGCTAAAGAGTAGGTATGCTTAACTCTTGAGTCTGATTTAATGCTAATTGCTAGCTCTTGTAATCGTTGATCAGTTACTTTTATCGGTGTACCTTGAGGTAAAGTAAGTTCAAGTGTGAATTCTGACTTCGCCACTTCAGGCACAAGTTCAACATCCATATTAGGTATTAAACCCACCACAAAAAATGTAAAAACAATACTGATAAATAAAACTGAAATGCGATTTCTCAATGATTTTAATAAAAGTGTGTTGTATAAAATTGCGATTTTATTAAAGTAAAAACTGAATAACTTATATGATGGTTTCAGTATTAAATTGATTAATTTAGTTAATAAATTAGTAACCAATAATAGCCCTTTAGTTATTGCTAATGGAAAATAATTAAATAACAACTTAAATGGAAAGTCTAAAATGGTTTTCAGCAAAATGAAGCGTGAGTTATTTTTAGCTAGTTTTACATCAGGTACTTGCTCTTCAATTATATTTTTTTCACTTGAAAACTGCCTTGATGCCAACATAGGAATAAGCGTAAGTGCAACAACTAAAGAGGTTAATAAAGCAAAAGTCACAGTCATAGCTTGATCACTAAATAGCTGGCCGGCAAAGCCTTCAACAAAAGCTAAAGGAAAAAATACAGCTAATGTTGTTAATGTCGATGCAATAACAGCCCCAGTTACTTCTTGAGTACCCAATACTGCTGCATCAATTATGCTTTCGCCTTTTTCTTTATATCTGGCGATATTTTCTAGTACCACAATCGCATTATCAACTAATAAACCAACGGCTAAAGCGATACCGCCTAGAGACATAATATTAAGGCTAATATCATTAGCAAACATTAAATTAAAGGTCGCTATGATTGAAATAGGGATAGCTAAAGAGATAATTAAAGTATTAAATAAATTACCTAAAAATAAATATAAAATCAGCATAGCTAAAATGCCGCCTATTATTGCTGCGTTTTTAACTTCATCTACGGCATCAATAATAAATTCAGACTGATCATAAATAACATCTAGCTTTAGTTGTTCTGGCAGACTTTTTTCAATTGTTAATAATTTTTTATTAACTAAATTAGCAACACTAACGGTATTAGCATCACCTTCTTTATAAATCGCTAATTCTATCGCCTCATTATTATTGATACGCGTGATATCAGAGCGTTCT
Source organism: Pseudoalteromonas sp. NBT06-2 (assembly GCF_002276045.1). GTDB lineage: Bacteria > Pseudomonadota > Gammaproteobacteria > Enterobacterales > Alteromonadaceae > Pseudoalteromonas. The sequence continues at coordinate 16,301 of NZ_NQMR01000007.1, forward strand.
TTTTCACCATCATAAACATGGGCAATATCTTTTAAATAAATAGTATATTCATCAGCTTGTTTTACAATCATATTGCGCAGTTCATCGAGTGAAGCAAATTGATTTACCGTTCTAACTAAATACTCTTGCTGACCATCATAAACACGACCTGCCGACATATTAATATTTTCACTTTGAATACGTTGAACGATATCTTGTGCTGATATTCCTCGCTGCGCTGCTTTATCTTGATCAAAAATCACTTGTATTTCTTGTTGTAAACCACCACCAAGTTGCACTGCAGCTACGCCAGGTATGGTTTCTAGTTGACGTTTTATTTCTTGCTCAGCAAATGTTCGGTTCTGTTTTAATGCTTTAAAATCTTTATTGGAAGTCGATATACCTAAACGCATGATAGGATCTAATGCGGGGTTGAACCTCAAAATAATTGGTTTTTTAACATCTTTTGGTAATGAAAGTGTATCAAGTTTTTCCCTTACATTTTGTGTCGCAAAATTCATTGCGACTCCCCAATCAAATTCAACTATCACATCAGATTGACCTGCTTTAGAGATTGAATGAACTTTACGGATCCCTTTAACTACACCTACTGATTCTTCTATCGGTTTACTTAACAATTGTTCTATTTCTGCAGGTGCAGCTCCGGGATTAACCGTACGAATTGTTAATGTGGGATAAGATAAATCAGGTAAAAGTGATACTGATAACCGTGAAAAACCAACCATGCCGAATAACATTATGGCTAATGTAAACATGCAAACTGTTACGGGACGTTTGACAATCGAACTGACAATACTCATAAATTAGGACTCTTAATTCCGATATTATTTTTATTATTCGGTAGCTTACCTAAAGTCGCATGCGCTTTATTGATCACTATCACTAAGCTTTCTGCTTTTAGGCTTTGTTGACCAACAATAACGATTTGACTATCAATGTCTAAAGGAGTGAGTATTTCTACAAAACCAGCCTCTTCATAACCTGTTTCAACAATTATTTTATTCGCTTTATTGTCTTTAATCACAAATAAGCTTGTTTCACTGTCTGTTACCAACAAAGCTTTTAGCGGCACAACTTGTACATTTTTATGTTCATCTAAAGTTAATGCCACTTTTGCAAACATACCTGGCTTTAAGTTACCTTGATCATTAGTAACCTGTAACGTGACTTTAAATGTGCCTGATTGAGTATCTATAATAGGAGAAACTAAGACAATTTGAGCTGACACTTCTTTATCACCATTTGCCGGAAAACGTAACCTTGCTTTTTGCCCCAAATGAACTGAGTTCATTTGTACTTCAGGTAAATACACAACACCTTGTAAGTTATCTAAAGCAACAATGTGAAACATTTCAGAGTCTGGACCTGATGTCATATTTCCTGCTTTTACACTACGAGACGCAATCACACCTGAAATGGGTGCACGTACTTTGCTATCTCTGACTTTGATTGCTGTGATTTGTTGTTGATTACGTCGCGATTTAACTAAAAATTCAAGTTTTTCTAAATCCTTAGCCGAGATCAACTGCTTACCTTTATTAGGCTTACTACGGTTATATTCAGCAGTCGCTGATGCTAAATCAATACTGGCTCGCTCATATTCTAATTGATAACTTTCATCATCTATCAGAGCAAGTATTTGCCCTTTTTTAACTTGCATTCCCTCTTCAACCAAAACATTATTGATCATACCTGTCACTTTATTGGTTACTTTACTTTCCGATTTAGCTTCCAATACAGCAGTAGTTTTATATGTATTTTTGATATTTTTATTTTCTAAAGAAACCGTTTCTACTGGAACTTTATATACGACCTCTTCATTTTTTTCATTTACTTGCGGCTCTGAACAGGCTGATAAAAAAAGTGTAATGGTTAAAACAGTCATTAAATAAATGCGAGGTAATAAGCGGTTCATAATATTCCGTATATTGTTTTTAGACTTATAAAAACAGATGGTATCTTAATAAGTATTTATTGAAAATAACTTGTAAATAAAATATGTAACAAATAAAGAATAATGTAATTTTAATATTAGTTAGGATTGAGGGTTAGATAGACTAAGGAATAAGACACATCGCATGTTAGTCATGTTAAGGTATGTTAAATCTCATTTTTATATAAATATCATGACACTTACACTGATCTTAGTTGGCCTAGGATATATGGCCTTATTATTTTGGCTTGCCAACTGGGGGGATAAAAAAACAGTTTTAGCTAAAAAAATCAGTCACCATCCCTTTGTTTATTCATTAGCGCTAGGCATATATTGTACCTCATGGACTTATTATGGTGCAGTGGGAACAGCCGCTAATTCGGGCTGGAGTTTTTTACCGATACTGCTTGGACCTGCTTTATTATTTATATTTGGCCACCGGTTTTTACATAAACTTGTTTTAGTTAGTAAAAAACAAAATATCACTACCATAGCTGATTTTATTTCAGCACGTTATGGCAAACGACAACTCACCGCAATATTAGTAACTTTAATCGCTCTTTTAGCAACTATCCCTTACATTGCTTTACAACTAAAAGCACTCAGTTCTAGTTTTTTATTAGTACAAAGTAATACTCAAATATCAGGAACTCTACTCGCTCTTGCCGGTACGGTTATGATGGCATTATTTGCTATCTTTTTTGGCACTAGAAAAGTTGATGTTACTGAATATCGTTCAGGCTTAATGCTAGCAATCGCTTTTGAATCTCTCATTAAACTATTAGCATTATTAGCCGTAGCTGGATTATCGATTTATGTATTTTTAAACTATCAACCCGGCATGTTTGAAGTATTTACCAAAAAAAGTGCCTTTAGTCATTGGCAAGTTGATGATTTTTTGAGTTTTAACTTTGTTGGTCAAGCCTTAATGGCAGCAGCAGCAATCATCTGTTTACCCAGACAATTTCATGTGACAGTTGTTGATAATCAAGATTTAAATCATTTAAAAACAGCTCGTTGGGCTTTTCCTCTTTATCTTTTATTAACAGCAGCAGTAATTATACCTATCGCTACAGCGGCCTTTCATCCCGAAATTGGTGCTCATTTTGCTTCTGATAGCTTTGTTCTGGCTTTTCCTATATCAGAAAACAGTGCTATTTTAACTACCTTTGTATTTATAGGAGGATTATCCGCCGGCACTGCAATGATAATTGTTGCAACATTGACACTAAGTACCATGATCTCCAATGACGTTGTTTTACCTCTATTACTTAAACGTAAATTTAAACCCAACCTGATCACAACTAGTTATAAGAGACAGATATTATTAGTTAGACGTTTTACTATAGCCGCCATCTTAGGGTTAGCATATTTATATCAACAACAGTTGGGTAATAATGCAGCTTTAGCCAGTATGGGGTTAGTGGCATTTTCACTTGTTACACAACTTTTACCGGCTATTATTGGCGGTTTATATTGGCGTAAAGGCCATGCCTATGGTGTATATGCGGGATTAATTTCAGGCTTTCTTTTTTGGATGTTATTTTTAATGTATCCCTTACTCGAAGGTGCAGCTATAAATTCAAGTTCATTACAGCAAACCATTATTACACAAGGTACTTTTATTGCGTTATTTGCTAATATGATTTGTTATATCGCTTTTTCTTTAGGTGCAAATGAGCGGTTAGTAGATAAAATTCAAGCTACTGCTTTTGTAAATCCAAGAGAGCAAACACCTATTGATAAACGCCAAAATAAAGATATAAAAGCCAGTATTTATGATCTTAAGATATTACTGCAAACTTTTTTAGGCATTCAACGAAGCAAGCAACTTATCTCACACTATATGATGAATACTAATTTAGATGATGATAGTGAAACCCCTAATTCAGAATTTATAGATTATTGTGAACGCGCTTTAACAGGAGTACTTGGTGCCTCTTCAGCACAAGCTTTAATTACCGCTGTTCTTACTGGTAAACAAATGGCATTTGAAGAAGTTGTCAATTTCTTTGATGAAACAACTCAAGCCCTGCAATTTAATCAAAACTTATTATTTACCTCTTTAGAAAATCTAAGCCACGGTATTTCTGTTGTAAATAAAAACCTCAAGTTAGTTGCTTGGAATAAAGGTTATATGGAAATGTTTGAATATCCAGAAGGCTTTTTAGAAGTTGGCCAGCCTATTGAAGATGTTATACGCTTTAATGTAAATAAAGGGGAATGCGGCCCTGGAGAGCTTGAAATACAAATAAACAAACGCGTACAACATTTAAAAAATGGCACCTCACATCACTTTATTCGACGTCGTAAAAACGGCCAAGTTTTTGAAATGATCGGAAATCCCTTACCCGATGGTGGTTTTGTAACAAGTTACTCTGATATTACTAGCCATATTGAAACACAAAACTTATTAGAGGAGGTTAATATTTCTCTTGAAAATCGCATTGAAGCCCGCACTCAAGAAATAAGTAATATTAACCTAGAGTTAGAAGCCGAAATAACTCGCAGAAAACAAACAGAGCAAGCACTGACATCAGCCAAGTTTGAAGCTGAATCAGCCAATGAAAGTAAAACTAAATTTTTAGCTTTGGCAAGCCACGATATTTTACAGCCCCTCAATGCAGCACGTTTATACTTAGCTTCTATTGAAGAAAAAGAGTTAAGCACAAGCAACCAAAACAGCTTTGAAAAATTAGGTCATAGTTTAGATTCAACGGTACATTTAATGTCTGCTTTATTAGAGATTGCCAAGTTAGATCAAGGAGCCATGACACCTAAAAATAGACACTTTTATATAAACGATATTTTAACCCCTCTGAGCAGCGAGTATGCAATTCTATGTCAAGAAAAAGGCTTAAAACTTAAAATTCGCTCATCAAATACCATAGTACAATGTGATACCACTTACCTGAGGCGGATTTTACAAAATTTAGTATCTAATGCTGTGAAATACACAAATAGTGGCAAAGTATTAGTGGGTTGTCGGAATATAGTCTCTAGTGAATCTAACAAAGCACATATAAAAATTGAAATTTGGGATACCGGTCCTGGTATTTCTCAATACCAGCAAAGTAAAATATTCAGTGACTTTTATCGCATTGATAGTTCTGACAACAAAGGCGTTGGATTAGGGCTAGGTGTTGTAAAACGCATGGCTGATTTATTAGCACTAAAACTAGAAGTTAAGTCTATTCAAGGTAAAGGTAGCTGTTTTAGTATTAAAGTACCTGTTGGTCAGTTGCAATATGTACAACAAAAAAACATTAGCAGCATACAATTTGATAATAAAAAATCGTTCAATGTACTGATGATTGATGATGCCCAAGAAAACCTCGATGCGATGGCCAGCTTGCTTAATAAGTGGGGATGTGATCACAAAAGCTTTAATACTGTAGAAACTGCCATAATTTATGCTAATAATAATGCTGCTCCAGATATAATATTGATGGATTATCAGCTTAGTAATGAGTGCAATGGCATTTCACTGATACAAAACTTACGTGAAATCTGGCAGAGTAAAATACCTGCTGTACTTATTACAGCTATGCGCGGGGAGAAGCTAAAAGCGGAAACAAAAAGTAAAGATATTCATTACTTAAGTAAACCAATAAAGCCCGCAAAACTAAAAGCATTATTAAATCATAAAAGACGAACCTAATTAAATAACACGCACAATTATGATAATGTACTAATTAGATTAAATAAGTAGGCTATTAAATTGAATTCATTCAGACTTTTTGTTGCTCAAGTATTAGAGAGTTCAGAAGAGCAAATCAATAGAGGTCGTTATCTCGATTTTTGTTTAGTTTTACTTATTATGATCAATGTTATCGCAATTGTTATAGAGTCAGTGCAAAGTATAGCAATTGAATATCGCTTATATTTTATCTGGATTGAAATCTTATCTGTTGGTCTTTTTACTTTAGAATACTTGTCTAGATTATGGGCCTGTGTTGATAAAGAGGCATACCGAAATAGCGGTGATAGCCACCTTAAAATAAGACTAAAATACATTACAAGTCCCCTAGCTCTGATTGATTTACTCGCGATATTACCTTCTTATTTAATGTTATTCGTTTCTTTTGATTTACGTTTTTTACGTGTAATTCGTTTGATGAGAGTATTTAAACTTACCCGTTATTCCCGTGCTATGCAGCTGTTACTGCAATCATTCAAAGAAGAAGCAAGTTCGTTAGGCGCTGCCTTTTTTATTATGGCTATCGTGCTTATATTAGCCTCTTGCGGCATTTATTTAATAGAACACGATGTACAACCTGATAAATTTGGATCTATACCTGAGTCTATGTGGTGGGCAATGGCAACATTAACAACTGTTGGTTATGGAGATGTTGTGCCAATCACACCGTTAGGGCGTTTTTTTGGTGGTGTGATCACAGTATTAAGCATGGGTATGGTTGCAATCCCAACGGGGTTATTAGCCTCAAGTTTTTCAGAGCAATTAAGAAAACGTCGCTCTTTATTTGAAGATACGGTTCATGCATATTTAGAAGATGGCATATTAACAGATGATGAAAAAAATAAACTAGAGCGACTTAGATTAGAACTAGGCTTAGGCAAGCAAGAAGCTAAATTAGTGATAAAAAGTCAACAAAGTAGTTTATATCAAAAACAATACTGTCCACACTGTGGAAAGAATACACATAACTAAATAAGAGTTACTTTAATTTCTTAGTTGATAATGACCGCTCCTGCGACAAAGAACTAAACCGCTCTACGGTAATGGTGCTCACCTCCAGCTTAAGTATTCGTAACATATTATCTTTTTTCCACTTTAATACTTGAGGCATGTTGCCTCACTTAGAATGGAGAAACTCTCATGAACATCAGTCAATATTTTTCAGAACCACTTCGTCATTGTCCTAAATACCAAGCGATTGCGGCCAAACGTTGGTTAGAAGCCAGGTAAACGGAGTTACTGCCCATTGATTATTACCATCTAGTATTTACCTTGCCTCAGGAAATAAGTGAACTTGCTTATTACAACAAATCAGTCATGTATGACATCTTGATGAAAGCCGCAGCTCAAACTCTGCTGGTTATCGGGGCAGATCTCAAATATTTGGTAGGGGGTTTATCACTTGATGGTAAACAATGGATATCATGTAAATCGGGGTTCTTTTTGCCTGTACGTGTTTTGTCTCGGCTGTTTCGACGGTTATATCTAAAAATGTTAAGTGATCCGTTTAAACACGATACCTTGTTGTTCTTTGGTGACTTTAAATCTATTGAAAATGAATCTCAATTTACACAATGGTTAAATGCTTTTAGTAATATTAAGTGGGTTGTGTATGCCAATCGTCCATTTTCGGGGCAGCGGAATAAACCGACGGAACAATCCCCATAGTTCAGAGCCAACTCCCCGCGGTTTCTTCAATGTAGGCTTTTTCGACACCAGCCCTCAAGTTATGAGCTGCAGCTAGATTAGTTGCATTGGCTGATATCTAAACAAATAAACAAAGCGGTCATTGGTTTAATATAGTTATTATGCTCCTTCCTGTGTTATATTCTTTGCAGTGGGGAGAAGAATTTGACTGCTTAAGTTCGAATTAGTTAAAAACGGTTGATTCAATATTTTTCATCAATGGCGATAAGTCTAACTCTGAGTTGGTAAAAATGATAACGGCATTATTATTATCAATATCAATTATTGCTTCAGCTCTTGCACCTAAATCAGCACCATCATGTTGATAGTACCAATTACCGTTTATACTTCTTAAGAACCATGTATATGAATGATCTTCGTTATTTTCATTGAATGGTGGGGTGATGATAGTTGTCGTTTTAGATGTTAAGATAAATGGTTTTTTACTTGCATTTAAATAGCCTGTAATTAGTTTTGCATAATCAGCTATTGATGTTCTCAATTGACCAGCAGGATAATCGGGATAGCCATTGTAACCTTTGAATATTGGTTTGCCTTCTATTGATGTATATGTTTTTGAAACGCTTTTTATTTTTAAGTCTTTTAGAAAAAAAGATGAGTCGTTCATTCCCATTGGTTTAAATATATTATTCATTAAATAATTTTCAAATTTCTCTCCCGAAACTTGTTCTATTATCAAGCCTAACAAAGCGTACCCTGTATTTGAGTATTCGTACACCTTGTATTTATCCGCACTTTCAAAATGATGACTTGAATAATACTTTCCACCTTGAAGAAGGTATTCTTTTAAAAAAATGCCTAAATCATTATTTGAATCGCCATTCGGAGTTGACCAAAAAGGTAAGTAGAAATCTTCATTATCTAAAATGCCAGAAAGATGATTTAGTAGCTCTGAAATTGTTATTTTATCTTTTGGATGGTGAGGGTTAATAACTGTAAAAGGTAGATATTCATTGATGTCATCATTTAGTTTGATTTTTCCATTCTGTACAAGGTGAAATATTGCCATGCTAGTTACAGTTTTGGAAACTGATGCGATATGAAAAGGTGTATCGACAGTTGCAGGATTTTGGTTCTCAATATCACTTAATCCCATTGCATTTATATATATGATTTTACCAGAAGAAATCACTGATACAGCAATTGCAGGAATATAAGTGCAATTCATTTCTTGATGAATTAATTCATCAATCCTAGAGGAATTATTAGCAAAAGAAGTACCAGAGAAAAATAGTAAAAAGAAGAATAAAAGTTTATACATGAAATCCCATTTTATGAAGTTAAGTGTTGTTTATTGTTTCTTTAAGTAATAATTTAGCATTGTCTATTGCATTAATATTTGCAAAATATTTTTTAACTAAAAAAGTTAACTTATTATCGTCATTCAATACACTAGCCAAAGTTTTTATCATAAAATTATAATTACATAATGATAGTATTTTAAAATTAAATATATTTATATTTGGTAGAATAAATCAATTTCTTCATTAAAAAAAATTATAGCTTACTAATATCAGTGACAACAACAATATAATTTTCAATAGCATCATTACTGTTAGTTTCATCAGCAATCGCTGTAACTTTTATAATAACCTGATGGTGTACTTTATCTGGGGTAATGATAATTTCATCACATTGAAAATGCTCTGTTGGTTTTAATTTTGATAGTATTCTTAAATAATTTAAGCGGGTATCTTTACTTAACCCAAGGTGGAATTTACGGCTTGATACAATATTTTTTGAAATGTTAAAGTCATCTCTCAGGGCTTGATTAGTTGCTCTAACACGAAAATTTTTATCTAAAATAAATACCCAATCTCGAGTATGTTCAAATGCAGCACCAAATAATCGCGCACTTTCTTCAAAAACTAACTCTCTTGTAATATTGGTATAAGTGCCTGATACATTAATAGGCTGACCATTATCCCAGACCATCACTTTACCTAAGTCTTTATACCAACGCCAATGTCCAACAATATGACGTACTCTATAAGTACATTCAAAAGCGCCTTTATTGGTCGATAGAAATTCAAGCCATTCAATTCTAAATTTTTCACGATCTTCCGGGTGAATTTTTTTCAAATATTCATCTAAAGTTATTTTTTCAACTTCATAGCCTAGTTCTGTAACAAGTCGAGGCTGATAAATTGAAGAAGACCCAGTGTGCCAATCCCAAACTCCTGAACGGCTTGCCTGTAATGCCAACTTTAACCTTGCTTCACTTTGTTGCGTTTCTTTATGAGCATCTAATAATTTCCGTTGCATTTTATTTCGACGAGATAACCAAAGGTACATCACACTGATAATAAAAAATGCATAAGTTATTAAGGCGTAAGGAGAACGCCATGGCGCATAAGCGACCTTTATTTTTAAAGTGGCAGGCTTTGTATAAACTCCCGTGAGCGGATCTTTAGCACGTACCGACAATCTATAGTTTCCTGCATTTAATTTGGGGAACATCACGCGATTGGTATTTCTTGTCGTTATTTTTTTTCCATCGGATAATTGATACTCAAACTTAATACGATCTTGATACTTAAAAGCCATGGCTGAAAAAGCGATATCTAATCCAATATCATCATGCTTTAATGAGATTTCGTTAACTTGTGCAGTTGCCGGAATATCTAATTTTCGCGACATTAATTGCACAGAAGTAATATTGACTTGCTCTAATAATGATTTTTTTGGCCGGTTATCTGACGGAGAAAATACTGTAATACCTTTAACAGAGCCGTATACAATTCTGCCATCTTTTAATTTAGTACCTGTGTTACTATTAAATTCATTGACTTCCAGCCCGTCTTCAACTGTATATTGCTGAAAATGCAAATTATCAGGGTTTAATCGCCAAATGCCTTTATGGCTACTCATCCAAATAGTACCTATATCATCCACAAACATATCATAAAGTAATGACCCTATAAATTTACGATCAATGCGGTGTACCTCTTTAAAGGTTTTAGCATCTAAACCAATCAAACCGAGTGTATTAAACGACAACCACAAGATACCATTTTTATCAACTAGATAAGAATTAATAGAAATATCAGCAGTATATTTTTGATGTAATTGATAAATAATTTCTAAATTTTTTGTATTTATATCATAGCGATACAAAGTTCCTGAAGCGTAAAATAAAGGAGAATGTGGCATATCTGGCAAGGGTTTTGAAAAGCCTAAAGCTAAAAAGGGGTCTATTGACTCAAAGCCATTGTGTATCGCTGTAATTGCCAAGGAGTCTAGGTCATATTTAAACATACCATGCTCTGGATGAACACCATACAAATCACCTTCTGGGCTGGCGTATATTCCATACACTCTTCCTACAAGATATTTTTCTAAGCCTTTATTGGTTGTTTTTGCACGGGTGATTTTTTTTGAAACAGTATCAAATTTAAATAATCCTCGGCTTGTTTGTAACCATAAGTCACTTTTATAAGGTATTAGTTTAAAGATACTAAAATTTCTATTATATTCATCAACTATATAATCTTTAAAAAAGGCCTTAGTATGATAGCTTTTGATATCTAACTGGGTTAAACCATTTGCTGTACCTAACCACAGCTTATTATCAAATTCTATAACATCCCAAATATGCTGATGTGTTAGTCCATCACCTATTACATTTTCCGGATGGTAATTAAAAAAAAAGTAATCAATATTAGGTACAAAAAAAGCGCCATCTGTTTTTGTCGCTAACCACATCGAACCATGCTGATCTTCTATCATATCGATAATACTGACATCAGATTGCGTATATTGACTTTTATCCAATCTGTTATTTTTTATTAAATGATTTTCTTCTGGATAATATTCAAAAACACCTTTATCCGTAGCTAATTTCAACTTATTTTGTTTTACTATTATCTTCCATATATTTAAATCGGTGATATAAGGTTTAGATTTAAATGACACTTCCGTTTCTTCAAATAATGCTTTAGTGTTACTGATATCTACTTGATACAAGCCTTTTACAGCACCGACCCAAAGCGTATTATCATCTTTTAAAGCAAATGACTTTACATTATTTTGATATACATGAGTTGCTTTTTTTTGAAGGTGGTTTAATAACCGAGATCGACCTGATGCCACCTCATAAACATAAGCACCTTCTGATGTACCGATATAAATATAACCTCGATGGTAAAATAATTGACGAACTGTACTTTTTTTTGTGGCATTTGGTAATTTAAAAACCGTTTGTATTTTTCCGGTATGAGTATTTAGTTTCACTAAATCCTCTCCCCGGCCTAACCATATGGTATTTTTTAATCCAGTATCTAATACACTATATACAGCATGATATATTATCTCACTTTCGCTGGTTGGCGATTTCACAAACTGTCTAAATTCCGCCGTATCTGGGTTATACCTAAAAACACCTTTCAATAATGATGAGATCCAAATGTAACCTTGACTATCTTGATAAATAACATCAATAATCGCATCTACTAAAACATTATCAGGCCCTAAAACAGCCTCAACTTGATAACCATCATACTTATTTAAACCACCCTGTGTGGCAATCCAAAGGTAACCTTTTTTATCAACTATTAAATTACTTACATAGCTTTGTGCTAACCCTTCATTGGGAGAAAGGCGCTCGACTTTAGCCTGTACATTATAAGATATATAGATTAATACGATGAAAAACATGTAATTTAAAAAGATTCTATAAGGCAATTGGTACGCTCATTAAAATAAAGGTTTTTCAATTATGAATTTAATGGAACTTTATTGTAACCAATTTGATAAAAAATCTACAAGTTTTATTAAATAATGTTATGAACTAAACATTTGCAATATAAGAATAACGCATCGCGGTAAGTTTTCGACCTTGCTTTTCATAGTTTCGGTACATAATGGCTAAATGTTCAGGTATATCATCACAACAAATAAACCCGACTGATACATAAAAACTTTCTAAATAAGAATAAGCAAAAGTTATTATTTCACTTTTTTTCATATTTTTATAAAAGTGAGTCACATATCCAATAATATCTCGTGCGATACCTTTATTTCGCATTTTATCTATCACAAACAAAGTTGATAAGAATAAAACCCCTGAAATATTTTGTATTCTACAAGCGGCAATAATCTCATTTTGATAATGAACAACCCAAACATCATCTTGTTTTTTTGCTCTGCCTTTCACTCGATTTAAGTCGTAAAATTTATTAATAATGGGTGTTTTTATTTTATCTAAGAGCGATATTTTAAAGTTTGATTTCATATAAAATTACATAACCGCTAGATATTTTTCAAACTGTTGTTTTAAATAATCTTGTTCTGAACTTGGTCGTGCTAGAATATTGCCATAAATAACATCTCGGCTCGTTTTACCTTTTTTAATTTGGTAGGCCCAATAAGAAGCTTCATAATCTAGCTGGATTTGATATTTTTCATTTTGAGGTAATAGGCAAAGGTTATAATTCATTAAGTGATATTTTAACATTATAATTGCCCTTCAGTATAAATCATTTAGTTTTAAAAACCTAACAACAATGGATTTTAAGTTGCTACTTTTCCATGCAAAAAATACATTTTCGTTAATAAAGTGTCAATCAGCGTAAGGTCAAAGCGCTTCATGCTTAGCATTTCACATGAAAAATATCAGCGATTTTGACATCTCAAACGAAGGAGTTAATGGCTTTAAAAAATAACGTATTATACCAATACGAATAAATAAATACTCAATTTAAATGAACTAAATATTCCAATAACATCGTTGCTTTCAATCCTAATAGCCTGCTATTACTCAATCAAGCGCCTTGTTCTTGAAAATTTATCCTTATTAAAATTTGATCACTAACTTACTCGCATTGGTATTGTACGAAAACCAAACAATAAGCATACTATTAAAAGTGATACATTTTAAAAATCAAAACTATTTTGATCGCTTTCTTTCACTTCAAAATTATTATAGCTAGCCGCTAATTTTTGCTTATGGCGTTTTTTTCTTTGTTGGCATAGCATTATTACTTTTTTTTTCTCGGCTGTATTCATTTTCAACCACCTAAACCGTTCGTCTCGGCTGCGATAGCAACCTAAACAAAAGCCTCTTGAGTTAGATTCACATACATCAATACAGGGGCTCGGAATTTCAAATATTTCAATTTGTTGCATTACTCCCCCTTTAATTAAGTATATCCAAAGCAGATTTATTAAGTATAGCCCGACTTTTAGTCACAAAAAAACCGCTAAAGCGGTTTGTTAAAATTTATTTTACTATAATTGTTTTAACTGCTTTTCTAAGGGTTTGGCATAAATCCCTAATACAATCTCTTTTAATTCATCAGGCACTTGTGCCATTCTCTGTGCAAACTGTTTTTTATCCGGTTCGCTTACATCGGATACATTATGATTTGCAGCAATATAATTACCTGGGTGCAAATAAAATGATGATAAAATCTGTTGATCTATCGTTTGAGCTAGTTCCTCTGGAGATCCACACCCAGAAAAAATAGGTTGACCAAATGCCAAGTGGACATGACCTTTATTAGATCTAAAACCTTCCATGATGCTGTCCATATCTTCACCATCTTGCTTTTGATATTCACCATATTTATTTTTATGATAACGCTCATTTGCTTTAGCAATATCACAAGGCTCAAATTGATAAGATATAGAAACCGGCACAAGATTAAGTTTTTGAACATATTCTTCAAAGCTTAGTTTTTGTTTTCTGCCTTGAAGCTGAATCATTTTAAGCAATGCAGGATCAGTATAATCATTGCCGTCTTTTGCTCTCCCCTCTTTTTGAGCTATCCATACTGAATTACCTGTATCAATAGAATCAAAAATATAAGCAGAGAGTTGGTTCAAAGCTTTAAACATTTCTTTTGGTGCTTTAATTGAACGTTTTACAATAAAACTTTTGTTTAAACGCATCAATTCAGTGATATATGGCACTTGTAATAAGTTATCACCAATTGCGATACGTACTGTACTCATATTATGGGAAAACATACCCCAATTAAGTAAAGCGGGATCTAATGCAATATCTCGGTGATTGGAAATAAATAAATATGATTTTGTTTTGTCTAATTTATCTAGACCTGAAAAAGTAACTTGTGATGTTGTTTTTTTTATCACTAATCCTAGATATCTAGATACCTCATTTTGTAATTTTTCAACTGTATTAAGCTTTAACCACTTTTTAGCTAACTGCTTTTTTAGTAAAGGTTTAGTGATGAATGAAAAAGTTGATAACCACTTAGGTATATTATGTTTTGCAATTAAATTAATAAAATCATCATCATTGATCAAGCGCCGTAATGCTGCAGGTACTTCGCTATCGTTATAGGGACGAATGTCTGCAAATTTATCTTCTTTTTGACTCACGTGGATTTGACTCTATACATTAATAAAACAAAATGAACCATAGTCTACCTTGACTCCCCTTACTTAGCCAAGGTAAACATATCGTACCAGTATAAAATTATCAGTTTTTATAAACAATAAAAAATTAAACTAATGCCAACATATGATTATCCCATTTTATACCAGAGGTTACTTGCTGCTTTATGGGTTTTTGACTTAAAGCTGCAATGCGTTTAATTACACCTTTACCATTCGAGAGCAAAAAACCATCATCTGCTAATGCGACACCTGCACAATCTCTATTTTTATATAAACCAATAAATTTATCTGTATTTAAATCCCAATAAGAAACTAAATCCCCCCTAGGCGCACTTACCGCTGCTATATTCAAGGCACTATCGATACAAACACTGGCAGTATATTGTTGCATTTTCTGCCAAGTGTTTTGATCAACATCACATGCTTTTAGTTGTGAGCTACCATATTGGGTATAAATTAGAGGCACTCTTTGATTTTTCTCCCCTTGATATTGCATACCAATAACCACTTTATCATTTTTACTAACAGCTAAGTGGCGAATGCTAAGTTGATTATTAGATGCATGAAATTGATTTATTATCTGACCTGTTTTGGTATTTAAATATGTTAAATTTGGTTTCATTGACTCTAAATTGAGCTTTTTTCTTGGCGTATCTGGGTGTGTTCCTATACCACCATTCGCAATGACCAAAGTAATGCCATCACTTAAAAAAGCGCATTGGTGAGGGCCTATGCCACCAGAACTATACTCCGTAATGATATTTAGCGTTGCGACATCTCTAACTACGATTTTACCTTGTTGATTTTCAAAATCATTCTCTGGGGTAAATAACCTATTGCCATCAGATGAGAAAACACCATGACCATAAAAGTGACGTCCTTCTTGTGACTTTATTGTTTGCCTTAAAGTGCCATTAGAAAAATCAATATCAAAGATCATATTTCCAGGTCTGCGTGCAAAAGCAAATACTCGATTTTTATCCTTGGGTACCTGTGCTATATCATGACCGCGATAGGGAATTTCAACCTGTGTCACTATATTGCCATTTTCATCTAATTTAGCAATAAAATGCTTATTTCCAAATGTATTAAATGCGCTGGCGTAATATTTGCGCTTCAAAGTTTCACAAGCTGGCACTGCAGCGATGCTAGCAAAAGCCAGCATCGACTTACAAAAACCTCTGCGATTCATTTTAATCACCGTCATTAGTATTAAATGCAGGTGAAAAATCGGTTATTTGTACAAAATCACTGGAAAATATAGTTCTTAAATCTTTTAATTTATTTTTGAAATTTATTATCAAAGCTCTATTTTCTTCTGTTTCGATTGCAGACTCTAAAGATATATTAATTATATTCATAGCTTTCCTAGCATTTTCAAATGATTCCGTTAGTTGATTATTTAAATCATCACCCTGATGAATTTCAACTAAGTAATCATCAAAACCATATCCAGAATTTGAGAAGTATATAGACTCAATTAATTGAAAATTTGCTTTTATATTTTCTAGGGACGAACGACTTCTCCATTGCTCAGCTGCACTAATTAATCCTGGAGATTTAATAGCCATAGGTTTGCCAATTTTGTCATCTACTATTTTTTCTAATAAAACAAACCACTCAGTTAATAGCCTTTCTATTGATGTTTCTATTGGATTATTTGTATCTGGGCCACTGATAAATTCAGTTCTAAAATCTTGCCATTGGCTTAAAAATAGTTCACTGTTTAACTTTATATCCTCAGCTATTATCATCAAAACTTGACAATGCTTATTTTTGGTATCGTGATTTAAAGTCGCATTGCTTTTTTCATAAATTAAATATTCAAGAGCTGGTATCCCTAATAATCCTTGCCTAATATTTTGTACAGAATCAAGATCAATTACTGAAGCTAATAAAATATTCTCCACCCCACGCTGAATATTATTATCACGATCAGGCCAATGCTGAAGACGATTCACAGTACTTGAGTCTAAGATAAGTTGAATACCTTTAGCTAATTGCCAACTTTGATTCATTTTTAGCCATGAACTTCGTAGTAGATTTAGCTCATTCAACTTAGCATTTGTATTTGAGCAAAATTCAATACTATCAATCCCAAATTGTTCTGCTTGCAAATTAAACTCTTGATACCCAGGAATAATCACATCATCAGCCAGTGAAGTTAATACAGCCTTCATAGCTTGCTCTTTCGTTTTTAGTTGTTCAACGGCTCCTCCTGATGTGTTCCCACTATTATCAATAGATTCTTTTGAATTTGAAGAACCGCCACCGCATGCTGTTAATGCAAAACTTATCGCAATGATTAATGCTAATTTTTTCATTTTTAAATTCTCTATATTTGCTTTAAGAAAAAGATAAGTGCATCTCTTTGTGCTTTATCTAATTTTATAAATGCTTGTTGTGCCATTTTTGCTTCACCGCCATGCCATAAAATAGCTTCTTCTATTGAGCGAGCTCTACCATCATGTAAATAAGCCTGAAACCCTTGAATGTCTTGCTGTAAACCAATTCCCCAAAGTGCTGGAGTACGCCACTCAGATCCTGAAGCCAAAAACTCTACTTTCCCATCAGCTAACCCCGGCCCCATATCATGTAAAGCCAAATCGGTATAAGGCCAAATTTTTTGACCTGAAAGTTTAGATTCAGAATAATCATTTGCAGTTATATAACTAGGCTGATGACAATTTTGGCAGTCTAACTGATAAAAAATATTACGCCCTTTTTGAGCCTTTTTACTTTTTAGGTCTCTAGACATAGGAACAGCAATAAACTTACTCATATATTCTGTTTGCGCAAAAAACTTTTCTGGGATTTCTAAAGCTTCACCTTTCAAAGAAGAAAAACCTGAAGCAACTTTGCACTTTATTTGAGATTTAGTGCAAGTATCATATTTAAATATAGGATTAGTAATACCGATATCATTAACAAATGCAGCCGCAACTTGTTGTCTTAATGTTGGTTGTAGTGCTTTAAAACCAAATCGACCAATAGCATCATTAATTCCTAGCTCAACATCTGTTACTCTGTTATATTTTGCACTGATCCCATCTTGATTTTCATCATTTATATCTTCTTGTTGCAATAAGTCTTCACTTGCTATCGCATCCAATAAACCCATACCATAGACTGCTGGTGCATATCTCGCTGAAACTTTAGTATGCTCATTTAAGGGGTTATGCCCTAGCTTTACTAGTTCATAAAGCGGTTTTCTCAGTTGATACTCAGTCCCGTCTGAAAATAACCCTGTTATATACTGGTATTGTAATTTAACTGCGGCTTCACCTTGTACTTGCTTGGGTAAATCATCATGTAAAACACGAATTGCTTTAGGTTGTATTTGACCTCCATAAACAGGATCATAATTATTAACATCTGTGATATTTCCCAATCTAAATAGAACAGATACAGGTTTAAATATTTCTTTATTTTCTAACTTTCCTCTCCCTCCACTTCTATGACAAGCGATACAAGAACGAGCGTTAAATAACGGACCTAAACCGTCTCTATCCGTTGTTGAGGCTGGAGCTGCTACCCAAGGATCTCTAAAAAATGAAAAGCCGCTCCAAAAGTTCATTCTCATATCCATAGTTAAATTAGGTGAAGAGTGAATATAAGTTCTCTTGTCTAATTTTTCTAAAGTTGTTTGACCACCCGGTTTCAATTCTGAGATGTCAAATACAGGTATATCATTAGAGCTATTAAAAGGCTGACAGGAACACAAACATCCCATCAGTAACAGCATAAATATATACTTCATTAAAGAGACTCTAAGAAAGTAAGTAGTTGTTTACGTTTTTCTTTAGGTAGAGCAATAAAGTTATTCTTTGCTTGCTCAGCTTCACCACCATGCCAAAGAATCGCTTCAGCTATTGTACGGGCACGACCATCATGCAAAAGTGTAGCACTTGAGTTTACTGTTTGAACTAAACCTAAACCCCAAAGAGCCGGTGTTTTCCACTCTGTACCAGTAGCTTGTCCCTCTGGACGATTATCTGCTAAACCTTCACATTTTTGTACCCAAATACATTCAGATCCAGATTCACAAGCTTGCCCTTGAGCACCTTCTCTATAAATATCAGCACATTGCCCGCCCATATCATGTAATAACAAGTCAGTATAAGGATAAATAACATGCTCACCTAACTCACTAATAGGTGTTTGGCTATCGAGTATTTCACTTACCGTCACATCACCTAATAAGCTGGCATGGCCAGGTTGTGTTTTAAATCGAGGAACGTGACAACCGTTACAATTAAGCTCAAAAAACTGTGTTCTACCAGCAAGTACTTCTGGTTGCCATGTATTATTTTGATTGTCATAGCCTCTCCTTTTAGGTACTGAAAGAGTTCGGTTGTAAAATTCAACCTGAGCTAAAGAAACTTTACTTAAATCTAATCCGAATTCTTGAATATTTTGTTCTAACTGCGCTTGTGCAAGACATGCTACTTGTAACTGAGTACAAGGCTCTTGTTGTTCAACAAAATTAGTGATCCCCATATCTCCCCGATAAGCACCGCTGATTTGTTGTAATATTGAAGTAGTTGTTGCTTTATAGCCAAACCTAGTTATTTTATTTTTATTAGAAATAGGCTCCACACTGTAAACTGCACGTCCAGAAATTCCATCTTTATTTTTATCATCAGGATCGGAATAAAATGCCAATGCTTCTTCAGGAATACTCTCTAATAACCCGGTACCAAATACAGGAGGTGAAACACGAGGAGATAATCGAACTGTTTCATTAAAGTCCCCATAAGATAAATCTTTAACTTTATAAATTGGTTTCCTTAATTGATAACTTTCACCATCGTTATATTGCCCAGTAATTGTTTCATACTCTACAAATGCATAAGCTTCACCATAAGATATATTTTCATTTATGGCACCATCATGCTTAGGTAGAATACTTTCGCCATTGCCAGTAATACCAAACGTTTGCAGTTGATTACCATATATAACATCTGGGTTACCCTCAGCATCACTGATACGTAAAAACATGCTAACCATAGGTTTATCTATTGATACAGGAACATTTCCTCGCCCATCTTTCACATGACAACCTTGACATGTAGCGGTATTGAATAATGGTCCAGTACCATTATGAGGGTTACGAAATAAATGATCACCCCCTTTGAAAAGTGCATTTTTCTCAAACTTCCCTTTAATCGCTGGAATTGCTTGCCCGTAAGCTTCCGCTGTTTGTACATCTGTTGTTGCCTGTCCGGCAGATAAGTATTCAAATTCATCTGGTTTAGAAATTGACATGGCTTTAAGACCATCATCAAACTGAATAAAATCGACTTTTTTTTCTTTATCATCAATTTTTATTACTGGCTCAATTGAGCTAACTCCCTCTCCTCCTCCGCAACCAATTAAAAAAATCATCCCCAAAATTAAACTAATATTTTTCATACCCTGCCCCAATTTTACCACAAACTAAAAAGCTCGATCGTTAAAGAAAGAGCTTTTTTATTAAACTTTTTTAAAGTTGTGTTTACGGATTAGTGACTTCAAGCGTAGCCATTACTTCTTCAATAACATTAGTTTGTGCAGCTAATGCATCCATAGTCGCTTTTATTGCCGGTCTGAATTCATTTTCCTGAATTTGAATATCAAAAGAACTACCTAATTTAGCAGTTGTATCAATGACAGATGCTTTAGCCATCGTATCTTCTAATGCGGCACGTAATTTATTTGCAAGTTCAGCATGGCCTTTTACAACTAATAAATCATAGAGGCTTGCCCCCGCTAAAGCTTCACCAGAAAAAC
Source organism: Pseudoalteromonas sp. NBT06-2 (assembly GCF_002276045.1). Taxonomy (GTDB): domain Bacteria; phylum Pseudomonadota; class Gammaproteobacteria; order Enterobacterales; family Alteromonadaceae; genus Pseudoalteromonas. The sequence continues at coordinate 36,775 of NZ_NQMR01000007.1, forward strand.
GTGTATATTCGCCTAAAAAGGTATTTTGTATTCCTTTTGCATTTAAATATATATCTCTGTGCGTGTTATCAGAAAAACAAGAATGCTCATCTTCTTGACTATTAGCATCATATGATTTTTGAATACGTTCAGCTGAAAGTTCACCTAAACTTAATTCCCCCATGCCAGTTAAAATTTTATTTAAAGCTGATTGTGTATTATCAGCATGAGTAAATGCCATATAATGAAATCCTTGTCCTGGAGTCCAAGCATCTGTTACATTATTTAAATCTTCAACTAATAGCTTTGCCGATTCTAATAAATATTGACCGCGACGGGTACAGGTTCTCTCTTCAGTCTGAACGATCCCCTCACTTGTACATGTACCTACATCTGTAAAGTAATCAGATGCTTTACGATGACCAGCGGTGTAATCTCGCTGTGCTTCATATTTACCATTTCCGTTCAGATCTTGTCCCCATAATAAAAACTCAATAGCATGGTAACCCGATCTTACATTACGATCATCAGAACCAAATGCAAAAGCAGATTGAACTGTTTCAGGATCTGACTCTTGGGCAACTTTTGTTAATAACTCACGATTAATAGCTGCATAATTTTCGTTTTCACTAGCAATTAAATTGCCACCCAAAGATAAATTTGTAGCATCTTCAGGTAATTCTGTACCACCCATGCTGATAGTGTAATCAATTAATGCTTCAGCTAGTGGCCAAGCATTAATTCTTCCTTCAGGCCCTTCATCAGGAACTAAAGTCCAGCTACCTTCTTCATTTTTAGTTAATGCATCAATTGGACCTTCCCGGAAACGGTAAACTTCTGATTGACCATAAGGTTCTCGTGCATCAAGCCAAGCTTCTTTCGCTTTAGTGAAATTTTCATCGGTAGGAGCCGCAACAAAAACTTCTAATTGCTCTTTTAACGCTTTTGCTGCTATTAAAGAATCACTATAAACAGCATATGCATGTTGTGCATTTGTAGTAATTACATCAGCAGAAGTAACTAAGACACTTACACCATTAGTACCATCAGCACCATCCGCACCATTTGTACCATCAATACCATTTTTACCATCGTCACCACCACAACCAGCTAAAATAGCTGCACATACTACTGATAATGCAAAACTCTTAGAAAATTTCATTACGTTCCCTTAAACTGTAAATGATAATTAATACTATTTTAGTGCATACTATACAGTAAAGGTAACAATATCAATAACGATAACTACTTCTATTTATGATTTTTGACGTAGATCAAAAAATAATGTGTGCTTATCCTGATTTTTTACGCGTTTTATTGATTGGATCAGATATATTAATCTAAAGATAAAGGTTAATTTAAAGGTGTGTCTACATGAAAAGAGATTTTATAATCAAGTAACTGACACCTTAAGCTTTATAGAAGTATTTAATTGAATGATTACTTTTTAAATTTAATAACAATTAACCTTATTAACAATCCAATAAGTAATATCGCAAAAAACTGCATTAACCAGTGCGGTAAAACATGGTTTTCTTGCCCTAACATAGGAGCGACTTCAATAGCATAGGTTGCCACTAAAAAATCAGTTAACACACCAAATATAATCGCCACAACTATTACTCCAGTTAAATAAGCGATTACTGCACGCTTTCCTAACTCATTAATCACCACACCTAAAGTAGCAATATTAGTTGCCGGCCCTGCTAACATAAATACCAAAACTGCACCGGGCGATACACCCGAAAGCAATAAACCTGCCGCTATGGGTGTTGAGGCTGTGGCGCAAATATACATAGGTATACTGATTAAAATAACCACAACCATAGCTAAAATACCCGTACCCCAATGCGTAAAAAAATCATTAGGTACGAATGTTTGTATTAATGCAGCAAAAAATAAGCCTATTAATAACCATTTAGCAGTGTCTTGTAATAACTTAGTACAGCTAAAATGAAGCGCCTCAACGATACGATTACTTTTAGTTTTAACTTTTGAAGTTATATTTTTATGTGATTTTTTATGTTCTTGCTCAGAACAGCAAACCTCTTTAGTGGCTTTTATTGCAAATTCATTTTTACCACAACGCTGCTTCACTATTTCTGGTTTTATTTTATTTGAACCACAACACACACTTTTTATATCTTGTTTAGCAGTATGATTTTGTTCTGAATTTCCTTCATCTCTGCCAACTAAAAAACCTGCGACAATAGCACTAGTGATTGCTGCAATTGGCCGAATAATTGCTATAAATGGACCTAATAAAACATATGAAACAGAGATAGAATCTACACCAGTTTCTGGTGTTGAAACTAAAAAAGCTGTTGTGGCACTTTTAGATGCACCAGCCCTTCTTAAACCTAAAGCAGCAGGGATCACACCACAGGAGCACAAAGGCATAGGCGCACCAATTAATGCAGCTTTAACTATAGAAACAAAACCTTCTTTACCTAAATGCTTAATTAAAAAATCTTTTGGTAAATATACTTTAATTAAACCTGCAATAGATAAACCCAATAATAGCCAGGGAGCGGAAATAACAAATAGTTGCCAAAAATTATCAACTAACGCGATTAAATGAGTCATCTACATTCTCCAAAGCAGATAAAATTGAGCAATGAACCGCGGCTTCTTCTCCACCACAGCAAGCTTCCGATAATAAACGTAATGAATCTTTAAATCGTGTCAACTCTAGTATTTTAGCTTCCACTTGCGCTAATTTTTGCTCTGTTAATGATTTAACTTCACCACAGCTATGATCTTGTTTATCAATATTTATTGATAATAATTCTTTGATTTCATTCAAACTAAAGCCGATGCTTTTTGCTCGAATGATAAACTGCATGCAACGCAAGTCATTTTCATTATATAAACGATAACCAGAATCACTTCGTCCCGAAGGTGTTAATAATCCATTTTTTTCATAATATCTTAGCGTATCTGTCGATACAGATAAAACTTTTGATAATTCACCTATTTTATACATAACTACTTCCACTCATCACCGCTAATACAAGCATAATAAACCTTGGAGTAAACACCAAGGTCAAGCTAATTAAATAAAATATTGTATTTTTCTATTGAAACTCATACCTTGAAGAGACTGAATTATATTGTCACAATGCATAATTATTTCTTTCATTTTTCAATTAATATGCCTTCAAAAACCTTAAGCAGTACTATAAATATTGTTATTTTAGACGCCATCACTTTAAATAATACCGACTTTTCTGCTTTAAATGATATAAATAATCAAACAACTTCATTAATTCAATCATATCAAACCACCAGCAATGCACAGTTACATGAACGTTGCAAAAATGCAGATATCATTATCACTAATAAAATATGTTTAGATCATGACGATTTAATTAAATTACCTAAATTAAAGCTAATATGTATCGCCGCAACAGGAACCAATAATATAAATTTAGTCACGGCAAAATCCCAAGGTATCGCAGTGACTAATGTAGCCGGTTATTCAACAGCATCAGTGGTACAGCATACATTCACCTTACTTCTCAACTTGATCAGTAACAGCCATAAATATATTCAGGACTGTCAAAATGATCTGTGGCAAAAAAGTGACATGTTTTGTATGTTAAATCATCCTATTACTGAACTAGAAGGTAAAACACTTGCTATTATTGGCTATGGCGCATTAGGTAAAGGCGTTGAAAATATTGCAAAAGCATTTGGCATGAATATATTAATTTGCGAGAGAAAAAATCAACCAATAAGAGCGGGGAGAACTGAATTTAGTACAGCTATGAAACAAGCTGATATCATATCTATACATACACCACTTACTGAAGATACCCACCATTTAATTTCAGCTAATGAATTTTCATTAATGAAATCAACAGCTATTTTGATCAATACAGCAAGAGGCGGTATCGTTGATGAAATAGCATTGGTAGAAGCCCTTAAAAGTAAAATGATTACAGCGGCAGCAACAGATGTACTCAGCATCGAACCGGCTCAAGATACTAACCCTCTAATTCAATATAAAGGCGATAATTTAATTATTACCCCCCATATTGCTTGGGGTTCAAAAGAATCTATCGCACGATTAGTCAAAGAAATTAGTTTAAATATCACTGCTTTTTATAATGGTGAAAGCCGAAATAGAGTAGAGTAATTTAATAAATACCTTATAAAGGGGCAAATTAAATACCAAACTATTTTGGAGTTAAAATGAACAAATCAGCTTTAGCCCTAGCACTCGCCTCAGTAATTACGTTAAGCGCATGTAATATAACAGAGCAAGTTGCAGAACCTTCAGTTTCACAAGAGCAAGTTCAGTTTTCAGATTTTTCTAAAAACTTTATAGAAAAACTTTGGAAAAACAATCCAGAATGGTCACTTTGGGCCGGTTACGGTAAATACGATGATATTTTAACTGTGCCAAATAAACAAAATCGTCAAAAAGATTTAGCCATCACTCAAACGCAACTATCAGCATTACAAAAGTTCGATATTGATACGCTAAATCCGAACCAAAAAACTGATTATTATTTAATAGAGAACTTGTTAAAAGAAAACATTTGGAATTTAACAAAATTTAAAAGCTGGCAATGGAATCCATCTAGTTATAATGTCGCTGGTGGATTTGCAAAAATCATCAATGGTCGCTTTAAATCAGATAAAATTAAGTTTGAGAAAGTACTTCGTCGCTTAGTCAATGTACCTGATTATTATGCCGCAGCACAAAATAATATTGAAAACCCAACGATTGAATATACCCAATTAGCAATTAGCAATTAGCCAAAACAAAGGCGCTTTTTCAGTATTTTCACCTGAATTACTAACAAAAGTAGAAGCATCTGTTTTATCTGATAGTGATAAAGCATTATTTGAACAAAGGTTTAATGCCGCAACTAAAGCCGTTCAAGGTTATATCTACTTTTTAACGCAACTTGAAAAGAGCTAGCTAAAAATGGCAATGCAAGATCATTTAGAATTGGTGAAGAGCTCTACGAAGAGAAATTCGCTTTTAATATTCAATCTAGTTATACAGCAAAAGAAGTTTTTCAAAAAGCAGTGAACGACAGAGATTCTGTTTTAAAAGAAATGATTAAAATCACAGAACAACTTTGGCCTAAATATCTTGCTAATAAAACCATGCCTGAGAACAAACAAAAAGCCGTCGCTAAGTTAATTAAACATTTATCAGTTAAGCATGTTTCTGCGGATAAATTTGTTACAGAAATTAAACGTCAAATCCCAGAGCTTGAAAAATTTGTAATGGAAAAAGACTTGATTGACCTCGATCCAGAAAAACCTTTAGTGGTACGTGAAACTCCTGATTACATGCGTGGTTTTGCTGGTGCATCAATTAGTGCCCCAGGCCCCTATGAAACAAAAGAAAATACATATTACAATGTAACACCATTTTAGATTACAGATCACACGTAAAAGGTATGACAGAACAACAAGGTTTATACTTATTAATGAATGTTGCTTTCCAAGAACATACTGAAACACCAAGTAAATGGCGACGTGCAACTTTAAGCCAAGTGCAACTAACTAGCTATTACACTGGTTACAGAGAAATATATTAAAGGATTAATGGACAAGTAAACCATTTCGCACTATAAAAAAGGAAGCATTTGCTTCCTTTTTATTGATTCTTAGTGAGTAATACAAGTGAAAGTGACCTTTTATGGCACCCGGGGTTCAATTCCAACACCTGGTGAAAACACCGTTAAATATGGTGGTAATACAGCATGTGTATTGATAGTAGCTGATAATAAAAAGCTCATACTTGATGCTGGAACAGGTATTAAAAAGCTTGGTGAAGAGTTAATTTCAAATAATGATCCTGTGACAATTATATTAAGTCATAATCATTGGGATCATATTCAAGGGTTTCCATTTTTCGTACCCGCTTACCAAAAAAATAGGCAAATAAATATTTATAGTGCCCCTACGAATCCTGTTGAGCATAATGCCATTATTGAACAAATGAATATGAGTACATTTCCATTATCATTCAAAGATTTATCTGCAGACATTAAAATCATTCCTTTTAAAAATAAATTTGAAAATATGATTATTAATGGATTTTCAATTTCTTCTATTCACATAAATCATCCTAATGGTGGCTTCGCTTATAAAATATGTCATAACAACAAAGCTGTAGCCTACGTCACAGATAATGAAGTTTATTCAAAAGATAATTTAAATACTGATTTTACTGAATGGATTGATTTTTTACGTGATGTCGATTTTTTAATACATGATGCACAGTATACGGATCTTGAAATGCCGCTTAAATTAGGATGGGGCCATTCCTCTATAGATCAGGCAGTAAAGTTAGCAAAAGCAGCAAAAGTTAAAGTACTTGTTCTATATAGCCATGCCCCAGAAAGAACCGATACAGAATTAGATAAAATCATCAAAGATATGCAATTTAAAGAATTACAGATCATCGCATCTCAGGAAGGAATAACTCATAACATTTAATACTGATTGCTCAATAACCGTATCAAATATCATTTTAACAAATTGATATTTTTGATTAAACTAAGATCCTAGGCTTTTTATCTTTAGTATTTTAATAATCAACAGTTCATTTATTTTCGGGTATGCTATTGTTAAGTTCAACATGTTTAACATAGAGGGGCTAAATGCGTTTATTTTTTTTATTATATCTCCTTTGCTTATTACCGATGCAATCTCAAGCAAAAATTTTACAAAAAACAGTAAACGAAAATAGTACCCAGTTTGACTATTCTTGGCAAGATCACAATCATAAAATGCAAACCCTCAGTTTTACACTTCCTAAAACACTCATAAATAATAAATATCGCCGCTTTAAGCGTTATGACAAAGATAAAGCGATGAATCATATTTATAAGGCTTTATTAGAACAAGCTAGTACATATAACCCAAGAGAAGTACGCGTACAATTTAAACAATTGTATTCGCAGTTAAGCTATACCATAAAAAGTAAAAATAAAAAAAAGATCATCGAGGTTGAACAGCAACTTAAAGAACTCGAAAATAAAACCTATTTAGATTTCCTAGAAAAACACCATTATATTCAATTTAATACTCCTTGGACTGGTACTAAAATAAAACCTAATCATCATAAATTTGTTATCGAAGGTATCGATTATTTAGAGCCTGTAACCCAAGCTATCAGAGAATCTATTTCAGTCAAAAAACCAAGAGTTTTAATCAACTTTGTTTTATCTTGGTTACAATCAATCCCTTATTCGACTTTAGAAAGTCGAACAGAATCTAGTGATTTAGGATATTACCCACCTATCAGAGTTATCGCACAAAATATTGGTGACTGTGATAGTAAAATGACCCTAATGGCAGCGATTATAAAAAAAATATACCCAAGGCTCAGCGTATCACTTATCTATTTGCCTAAACATGCCTTAATTGGTTTTCAATTACCTATTTTAAAAAGTGATAAATTTACAACAATTAATGGTTTACCTTATATTTTAGCCGAACCTGTTGGCCCGGCTAAATATCCTCTATCTGAAATAGCCGATACCTCAATTGGTTATATTGATGCGAAAAGTTATTTTCATGAGTTAATTTAAAAATCCTTTTAAATGATCTCATTAAAGAATAAAGTTTTAACACTAATAATAAAAAAGACTCTTTTATGCGTTTATTACCTAAATTAGCAGGTTTGTTAACTTTATCGTCAATCGTTTTCTCATCAAATGTAATAGCCAAGTTTACAGCAGTACATAATGTGACTGGTTATACCCTAGAGCGTAATGGTGAACTGAACAAGTTTTCTACATTAGTATTTAAAAATGGCAAAGTTGTCAGGACTGGCGATGAAAAACTATTAAATAGCTACCCTAATGCAAACAAAATAGATGGCAAGGAGCAATTTTTGTTGCCCGGGCTTATCGATGCCCATGGTCACATTATTGGTTTAGGTCAAAACTTATCTCGCCTAGATTTACGTGATACCCAATCAAAAAAAGAAGTTGGAGAAAAACTAAAAGCATTTGCTAAAAATAAAAATGGCTGGATTGTAGGTCGTGGTTGGAATCAAGAAAACTGGCCTGACAATCAATTCCCTACTGCAACAGATTTAGATAAATATGTCAGTGATATTCCTGTAGTGCTTACACGTGTTGACGGACATGCTATTTGGGCTAATAGCAAAGCTATGTCTCTGGCAAATATCACACCTGAGGTCAAAACACCTATGGGCGGTGAAATTCTACGATTAGAAAATAATAACCCTAGCGGAATATTTATTGATAAAGCTGAAGATTTAATAAATAACCATATTCCTAAAACAAACAAACAAGCAATCAATAAAGCGCTAGATTTAGCAGGTCAACACTTATTGAGTCTAGGTATCACTTCAGCTCATGACGCAGGAATAAATTTAGATACTTGGCAAGTTTATAAACAAAGAGCAAAAGAGAAAAGCCTACCTTTAAGAGTTTATGCCATGTTATCAGCAAGTGATCCGCATTTAGATACCATGCTAAAAGCTGGCACTTACCAAGATCAAAGCGATTTTTTATCTATTCGTAGTATCAAAGTTTATGCTGATGGTGCTTTAGGAAGTAGAGGTGCCGCATTATTAAGTGATTATGCCGACAGAGTTCAGCACACAGGCCTTATGCTTGAATCTCAAGAATCGCTTGAAGCATTTTACACCAAAAGCTTTAAGCATGGCTTTACGGCCAATACACATGCAATAGGTGATCGTGCAAACAAAACTGTGCTAGATGCCTATGAAAATGTATTTAAAAATACCGGGGGCCGACTATTACGCAATAGAATAGAGCATGCTCAAATCGTGCATATAGATGATATTTCAAGATTTAAATCTTTAAATATTATCCCTTCAATGCAACCTGTTCATGCAACATCAGATATGCATATGGCAGAAATAAGACTCGATGATAAACGTTTACAAGGTGCCTACGCATGGCAAGCTTTTATTAAACAAGGATCTCACTTAGCAGCTGGTTCTGACTTCCCAGTAGAGTTGGCTAATATTTTTCATGGATTCTATGCTGCAATTGGACGAATGGATCATCAACAACAACCTAACAATGGTTGGCGTTTTGAACAAGCCTTAAGCCGTAAACAAGCATTTAAAGCTTTTACTTTAGATGCCGCATATTCTGCTCATCAAGAGTTTAAAATTGGCTCACTAGAAAGAGGTAAATGGGCCGATTTTGTTTTAGTGGATAAAGATATTTTTGAAACTGATATTTCACAAATTTACCAAACCCAAGTATTAGAAACTTGGATAGCGGGTGAAAAAAGGTATCAAAAAAAATAGAGTTCACAATCTCAATATTTACAAGACAACTATTTGTTAATGCTGAATGAAATATCAGCATATACCCAAGCCACTTCAAGATGTGAGGTTCAGGACTGCTGAGCAATTCATGATCTAGGCGCATCTTTGCATTAATGGTTACTCCCTTAAAAAAAGATGGACCGGCAATATGCTCCTGCATTGCTCTAGTACCTACATCCATGCAGGCAACAACGAGCATGATTTGCTCAGAAGTCCCTGTAAGGTTGGTTTATAAATACTTTATGCAGCGTTATTGATTTTGAAAAGGGAATAACCATGTTCTTCAATCAATGCCTTGCCTAAAGCATTTCTAATTCCAACTGAATCCTGCATCTTGAAGTGGTTTGGGTATATTACCGCTAGTTATTAATTTGTCCGTGTGGGCTTCACAATATGATAAAGGTTCACTAAAGCAAGTAAAGCATTGGTAAAAGCCACAAGACAAGCAATAATTATATACCCATGCTACTTAGAAATTCAGGTTTCAGAGCTTGAGTAGAAGGCATGATTTTTAATTCATAGGTATTCCCTGATGATGAATCATGACGCCGTAATCGTTTTCGACCCAAGCTCCCGTAGGACAATACGATAAATGGCTTAATTTAGCACCCGACTAAATTAAGCCAACGTAGCTTTACGACGTCTGTCATCATCAACGACATTACAAGTAAAACCGACGTAAAATAACCTAAATAATCCCAAGACATATAATTCCTCAGCCAAGCGCGTATAATCAATTTAAAACATATTAAAGTGGCTCAGGTATTCCTTTAAGGACATATGTCCAAAGCCCCCAAAATACAAAAATAAATTCAGGCCTAACGATGTTTCAATATCATTTTTCAGCTAACTTAATAGAACAACTGCTCACTTATGCAGAAAAAGAATACCTACAAGAAAAAGGTGCAAGCCTTTTGCATCAAGATCAACCACTGACTAAATTATTATTAGTAAGATCCGGCACTGTTTCTTTTAGTTATGATGTTGGCAATGGCCGTCGTTTATTACTAGGCCAACTAGACTGTAATTTCACTTTAATAGGTGAGATAGAAGCGCTCAATGCCAAACCTTGTATTTACACTGTCACTTGTCAAACTGATGTCAGTTATCATTTAATTGATTTCAAACATTGGCAAAGCATTTTATTACAACAACCTGAGTTATGTTTATATACAGCACAAACCGTAGCTGCTAAATTCCTTGAAAATCATCAAATAAACCTAGATAAATTACTTTTACCTTTAAGCTATAACATCGCAAAAGATTGTTTATCCCGTCATCAAAATACCAGCCCAATTGTTTTACGCCCTTACCCTACTGTCAGTGCTGAAGCTGAGCGCTTTGCAACAACAGAACGCGCATATCGTAGAGTTGTTTCAGAGCTCGTGGAACAAGGTCTTATTGAACGCACAGATAAAGGATTAAAACCAATCAATGAAGTTAAGCTAGATGAATTTATAGAACACTTTCATCAAAAATAACTTTAATTCCATGAACCTTTTAAGAAACACTATCGTCTTGTAGATATAAGTAAATTAAAAGAGCTCGGTTTAAGAGAAAGCTAACATATGGAACAAGCCAAAATTGAATTGTTAGTCATGGATGCAAAACAAGCTGATGAACAAGCTTTTACTTTATTATTCCAACATTTTAATCCAGGGCTTTTAAGATTTGCTTATAAAATAAGTAAAAATGAACAGCTTACTCACGATGCAGTACAAAATGCTTGGATTAAAATCACTAAATCTTTAAAAAATTTACAAGATCCTCGAGCTTTTAAAAGCTGGGCTTATCAAGCAACTCGATGGCAAACTTTAGATTTAGTTAAACAGCAAGCAAAAGAAAGTGCACTTCAAGTTGATGAGCCAGTTGAAGCTTTAGCACAAGTGAAAAATGAAAATGATGGGTTATTGCTTCATCATATCAATGAATTACCTGATATAGATAAGCATACTATTCACTTATTTTATTTAGAACAAATGAGCTTACAAGAAGTGAGCTTAGTTCTTGAAATACCGATTGGCACTGTTAAATCTAGATTAAATCGTGCACGAAAATTATTAAAACAGAAAATAGCTAAAGTTAATTAGAAGGAATATCGTTATGAACTTAGATGATAAAATTAAACAATCGTTAGAATCCGAAGCTAAAAATTTAGATCACATACTGGCTCATGAGCCAGGCATTTTTAAAATGTTATTAAATGCCTTTAAAGGATCTCTTGGAAGATGGATGATCTTAGTTGCAATTGTCACTTTTTTTGTGACCTTAGTGATGCTGTGGGCTGGGTATCAGTTCTTTTTTGTAGAAGTCTCAAGCCAAGTATTAACCTTACATAAAATTCAATGGGGTGTGATACTGCTGCTTTCAACATTGGTTCAAATTACTTTGAAAATGTGGACATTTATGGAAATGAATCGTCAATCAGCAATGCGTGAAATAAAAAGGCTTGAGCTTGTAATTGAAAAATTAACTGATAAATTAGGATAAACTTGTCAAGAGTAAGGCGCTTGATTGAGCAATAGCTGGCTATTGCTATTGAAGGCAACACAGCTATTGCATATACCCAAGCCACTTAATAATGCTTGTTTCAGAACTTAGGTATAGAACATTTAGATTGATCATATCTTTATTGACATTGATGTTGCTATTATACCAATAAATCTTTAATGTTAGTTAAATCGGTTTTTCCTTCAAGTATTTCATCTGGTGTTAAACCTGATAATTCATGCGGGAATACTAACCACTCTTCAGAATCATGGATAAAGTAATCTGGTACGATATCTACTTTAGAGTTTTTAGGTTTGTAATAAGGGCATGCAACACGTACATCTGTTGGCATATTTAAACGCATTAATTTAGATAATTCTTCTTTTAATGCATAAATACTACGACCAGAATCAAATACATCATCAACGATTAATAATTTATCACCCGCATTTGCATTTTCAACAATGTAATGTAACCCGTGAACTTTGATTTCTTTTGATTGCAGACCAATACCATAATAAGAAGATGTACGTACAGCAATATGATCTGTTTCAACACCTTTGAAATCATAATATTCTTGCACTGCGATACCAATTGGAGCACCCCCACGCCAAATTCCGATTATAAAATCAGGGCGAAATCCATCATCATAAACTTGTGCGGCAACACGGAACGAATCTTCTAACAGCTGTTGCGCTGTAATAAATCGTTTATCAGACATTTGAGGCTCCATAAAGAGAAAGTGGCTATCGCCATTAATTTTTTTGTAAATTCTACACTAAAAAAAAGCTTATTTGTTGCCATAAGTCAAATTAGAGCAGAAAACCTATCAAACAAGACAGCTTTTTTGAGTTTTATTCAACTTTTTATTTTAATTGCTCAAAAAAGCGCGAACCGAGTTCGCGTTTATTAAATATAACTTTCATTATTAGTCCGAGATGAGGTTTTAAAAATTATACTTTTTCAAGCAAGGTTCTTGCTACTGTACGCATACCTAATGTCGTAGCACCCGCAGCCCATTGTGGACCTGCATTATTTTCAAAACACGCAGCTAAATCAATATGCACCCAACCTTGACCTTCATTACCCACAAAACGAGATAAGAAACCCGCTGCGTTTGAAGCACCACCAAAACCACCACCTTTTTGTGAACGGCTATTTGCAGTATCAGCATATGGGGATGGACATTTATCCTGATGCCATTTTTCAAGCGGCAAAGGCCACGCGGCTTCAAATTCATCTGACGCAAAGTCTTCAACTTCACGTACCAATGTTTTATCTAAGCCAAATAATGCGTTGTATTCTTGGCCTACAGCCATTAACGCTGCACCAGTTAATGTTGCAGCATCAATAATAAGTGGTGCACCTGTTTCAGTTGCAGCCATTAAACCATCTGCTAATACTAAACGTCCTTCAGCATCAGTATTTAAAATTTCAACTGTCGTGCCATTTTTATAAGTTAGGATATCACCTAACTTATAAGCATTACCTGAAATTAAATTTTCAGCACAACATAAAAATAGTTTAATGCGCTTATCAATACCACGGTTAATTGCTAATGCTAAACCAGCAGTTACAGTACCTGCACCGCCCATATCACATTTCATTGTAGCCATGCCTTCACTAGCTTTAATTGAATAACCACCCGAATCAAATGTGATACCTTTGCCCACTAATGCAGCTGCAACGGGTGCATTTTCATCGCCTGTAGGGTTGTAATCTAATTCTAATAATACAGGCTTACGATCACTACCACGACCCACAGCATGAATACCAATCCATTGTGCTTCTAATAAAGCATCACCTTTAATAATTTGATAACTGACATATTCAGGTGCTAACGATTGAATAAATTCAGCTGCTTTTTCAGCTAAGCTTTCAGGATAAATATCTTCAGCAGAGCCATTTATGACTTTACGAGCAAATAATGCAGATATTTTTAATGAACTTAGTTCTTTTAAATCTGACTGTGCATTATCAACAAAAGCAACACCGTCTTGCGCTTTTGGGCTGACAAAACCTTGATAAAAAGCCCATTGACTCTCTGTACACCAAGCCTCACCTTTGAGTTCTACTTCTTTAATACCCTGTCCAGCTAAAGAGCGTGCTGCTTTTTGTACATTCTTTAATGTTTCATTCTCTGATAAATGTACCAAAGCGCCGTCATTATCAAATGACAAGTTTACACTGCACCAATGTGCTGCAGGTGCTTGTTCTGTTAATCTTACAATCATTTTTTCGCTCATTTGCATTTCTCTTGCATTTTTGAAGTGACGAAAGTGTACTATATTGCGCTAAGCTACCAAAATAATTGAGACTAAATAAATGAAATTTAGTAGTACTTTAGGATCTGCCACTTTAATTAAGCGTTATAAACGATTTTTGGCCGACATAACTTTACCTGATGGTGAAGTGAGAACCATACATTGTGCTAATACAGGTGCGATGACTGGCTGCGCAGAACCTGGCTTTAAGGTTTATTACTCTACAAGTGATAATTTAAAAAGAAAATACCCTAATAGTTTAGAGCTTTGCCAAAATAATGCTGGAGATATGATTTGTGTCAATACAACCTTAGCCAATAAAATTGTCAGTGAAGGCATAAATGATAATAAAATCCCTGAACTAAATGGATATGCTACCCTACAACAAGAAGTAAAATATGGTGCTGAAAATAGCCGCATTGATCTATTATTAACAGATGAAAATCGTGCTAATTGTTATATAGAAATAAAAAGTGTCACACTTTTAGGCCAAGGTACACAGTATAATGACCAAGGCTATTTTCCTGATGCTGTCACAACTCGAGGTCAAAAGCATTTAAGAGAGCTTATAAATATGACCCAGCAAGGGTATAGAGCTGTTTTATTATTTTTAGTGCAACATCAAGGTATCAAAAAATTATCTCCCGCTAGGCATGTAGATGAAAAATATGCTGATGGGATAAAGCAAGCTTTAGATGCAGGTGTCGAGATTTTATGCTACAACACAGATATAGATGTAAATAATATTGTGGTCAATAAATCATTACCATTTTTACCTGTATAAAGAACAAAGTTAACATCAAATTAATTGTGATTTTCTGTAATAACAAAAACAATGACTTACAGAATATTGTTTAAAGTTCAATCAAATTTAAATGTTTATTTTTAAAAAGATATTCGATAATTTAGCTTTAAATCGAAAAAACCTTGCTAATAGGTTGAGTTCTTGCTATTTATAGCCGCCGAATTTATATCGGGATTGAGAATAAGGATTAGGAGTCAGATATGGCAGAGCAAAAAAAATCAAGTCAATACGCTTACGCGGATATCGCACCGTATCAAGAAACACCTGGTGAAGAGTACATGAGCGATGATCAAGTAGCTCACTTTAAAAACATTCTTGCTACTTGGCGTACTCAATTACGAGAAGAAGTTGACCGTACAAAAAATCATATGCAAGATGAAGCTGCAAACTTCCCAGATCCAGTAGATCGAGCTGCTCAGGAAGAAGAATTTTCTTTAGAATTACGAACTCGTGATCGCGAACGTAAATTAATCAAGAAAATTGAAAAAACGCTTAAGTTAATCGAAGAAGATGATTTTGGTTTCTGTAATTCATGTGGTATTGAGATAGGTATTCGCCGTTTAGAAGCCCGTCCAACAGCTGACTTATGTGTAGACTGTAAAACGCTTGCTGAAATTAAAGAAAAGCAAGCTGGTCATTAACAATAATTTATCAATTACTTGAATAGTTTATTATCAGGGGCATATCGAGGTCGATTTGCCCCCTCGCCTTCTGGACCTCTTCATTTTGGTTCTCTTATAGCTGCTCTTGCCAGCTTTTTAGATGCCAAATCCCAATTTGGTAAATGGTTAGTTCGTATTGAAGATATTGATACACCGCGTAGCGTTAAAGGTGCCAGTGATTTAATATTAAAAACGCTTGATGCTTATGGAATGAACTGGGACGAAGAAGTTTGCTACCAAAGTAAGCAACTCGAATTTTATCAACATCATTTAGAAGTACTGTTAAATGAGAATCAACTTTACGCCTGCCAATGTACTCGAAAGCAAATTAAAGCTTTAGGAGGCACATACAATAACACTTGTAGAGATATTAACTTACCATTAGAAAATCAAACAATACGTATTAAACAAAATCATCCAGTAAATCAATTTAACGATACAATTCAAGGCAAGGTTTTAATATCCCAATCATTTGCGACAGAAGATTACATCTTAAAAAGGCGAGATGGTTTATTTGCTTATCAATTGGTTGTTGTACTTGATGATATAAACCAAGATATTACGCATATTGTTCGCGGTGCGGACTTATTAGAGCCAACAGTAAGACAAATTTATTTGTTTGATAAGTTTAATAAAAACGTCCCTAATTTTGCACATGTACCTTTAGCTGTAGCTGAACCAGGCTTTAAACTCTCAAAACAAAATTATGCTCAAGCAATTGATATCACAAAACCACAGTTAGCACTGTATGATGCTTTACGATTTTTAGGTCAAAATCCTCCTTTCGATTTACTAAACCTAAAAGTAGATGAATTGATTCGTTGGGCTGTTTCCAACTGGAATATTACATCAGTGCCTAAAGTAAACGAAATTCAACTTGTTAAAGATGAAAACTCACCACAATGTCAATTTTTAGCCCTTTAGCAAAAAATCAAGGTCATGAGCTATATTTAATCAGTTTACTCCGGTTTACACTTAAATTTTAAGTTGCTCTGGTATATGATACCCCCCTTAAATTAAGATATTATTTCACTATGCATTAGGAGACTTGTTATTATTTCCAAAATATTTGATTTTTGCCGTAAAGTTGTCGGGCAAAATGGACAAAAAAAAACCGAAGATCAATCTCAGGAAGTAAGAAGTATGGGTTCTCCTCACGTTATTGAACGCTCAGATCACGGCGTATCTCGAAAAAGCTTTAGCCCAAACGCACTTAAAGTTTTATATCGCCTTAAAGATGGTGGTTATGACGCCTATTTAGTTGGAGGTTGTATTCGTGATGCTCTATTAGGCATAGAACCAAAAGATTTTGATGTTGTAACCAATGCCACTCCAGAACAAATAAAAAAGCAATTTCGAAACTGTCGTTTAATCGGTCGTCGCTTTCGCTTGGCACATATTGTATTTGGTCGAGAAGTAATCGAAGTTGCTACTATGCGTGGTCACCATGATGCCCCTGAAGATAAAAATCAAGTAAGTCAATCAAGTGAGCAAGGCCAACTATTACGCGACAATGTATACGGTAGTATCGAGGAAGATGCAGAACGTCGAGATTTCTCTATAAACGCTTTATATTATTCTGTAAAAGACTTTAGTATTCTTGATTTTGCTGGTGGTATGCAAGCCATTAAAAATCGCAGAATTGAATTAATAGGTGATCCAGAAACACGTTACCGTGAAGACCCTGTTCGCATGTTACGTGCTATTCGTTTTGCAACAAAACTAGATATGACCATATCACCTGAAACAGAAGCGCCAATATATGAACTTGCGTCTTTATTAGGTAATATTCCATCAGCACGTTTATTTGAAGAATGCCTAAAGTTATTTTTAAACGGAAAAGCTGAACGGAACTTTTTATTATTGAGAAAGTACGGTTTATTCAAAGAATTATTCCCTGCGCTTGACACTTTAATTGAAGCATCTCCGGAGGGAGATGAGTTTAAACTCACTAAACAAATGTTTATTAATACAGATAAGCGCATCAATGCAGATAAAAAAGTAACGCCTGCTTATATTTTTGCAGTATTACATTGGTATCCATTACAAAACCGCTGCACTAAGCTAATGGCCGAACAAAAACAAGCTGAATATGAAATATTCAACCTTGCAATTAACCAAATTTTTTCTGAAAGTTCAAAGCATATTGCAGTACCAAAACGCTTTACTTTAGGTGCCCGTGATATTTGGCATATTCAGCAGCGTATGCCTAGACGCACAGGTCAACGTCCATTTAGATTAACGCAACAACCAAGGTTCAGAGCATCTTATGACTTCTTATTATTAAGAGCTAATATCTCTGGTGGTTCACTTGTTGAACTTGCAGATTGGTGGACAGGTTATATCGATAAAGATGCACAAGTTCAAAAGCAAATGGTGCAAGACTTTAGCAGCCCTAAAAACTCTGATGACCCAGATAAACCAAAAAAACGCCGCAGACCACGCCGTCGTAAACCTGCAAATGGCAATGCGCAAAATAACAATGAAAATAAGTCTGTAGAATAATGTCACTATATCAAACTGTTTACTTAGGTTTAGGGGCCAACCTTAATGACCCTATAGACCAAATTCATCACGCTATAGCTGCATTAAAAGCATTACCTGATACTAACTCTGAAGTTAAGGTTTCTACTTTATATAGTAGTAAACCTATGGGCCCGCAAGATCAGCCTGACTATGTTAATGCCGTTGCTTGTATTCATACAAGGTTGCAACCTTTAGATTTATTAGCGCTCACACAAAAAATTGAGCTTGATTTAGGCCGAATTAGAAAAGACGAACGCTGGGGCCCAAGAACACTCGATATAGACATTCTATTATTTGGAGAACAAGTATTAAATTTACCAACCTTATCCGTACCTCACTATGATATGAAATTAAGAGAATTTGTGATATATCCATTACTAGAAATTGCACCTAACTTGCTTATGCCAGATGGTTTAGCAATTAAAGAATTACAAAACACAGTGCCATTAAATGGCCTAACAAAAATTTAGTTTTAGACTTTTGAATAAAAAATAGAGAACAAAAATGTCAAAAATCACTGTATCGACTTTAAGAAAAATGAAAAATGAAGGCACTAAAATAGGTGCTTTGACTGCTTATGATGCCAGCTTTTCCAGCTTGTTTGCAGACAATGGCGTTCATGTTTTATTAGTTGGCGATTCAATGGGTATGGTATTGCAAGGCGGTACTGATACTTTAGCTGTGACAAATCAAGATATTGCTTATCATACTAAATGTGTCCGTGCTGGCGCACCAAATACTTTTGTTATTGCTGATATGCCTTTTATGACTTATTCAAATGTTGCCGACACGTGTAGAAATGCTGCAGAACTAATGCGCGCTGGTGCTAATATGGTTAAGTTAGAAGGCGGCGAATGGCTTTATGACTCAGTCACAGCGTTAACACAACAAGGTATTCCTGTGTGCGGCCATTTAGGCTTAACACCACAATCTGTTCATGTTTTTGGTGGTTTTAAAATTCAAGGTCGTGAACAAGAACAAGCGCAAAACATGATAAGTGATGCTAAAGCCCTAGAGAAAGCTGGTGCACAATTATTAGTATTAGAGTGTATCCCCTCCTCTTTGGCAGAACGTATCACTAACGAAATTAACATTCCTACAATTGGCATAGGTGCTGGTAACCTGACTGATGGCCAAATATTAGTAATGCATGATTTAGTTGGTATTTCAGCAGGTTATATTCCAAAGTTCTCTAAAAACTTTTTATTAGAAGCAGGCAATATGCCTGATGCAGTAAAAAAATATATGGCTGATGTAGCAAGCGGAGTATTTCCTGCAAAAGAGCATGAATTCAGCTAATAGATCTGCTAGATATTTCTATTAAGGTCACTTCGTGACACCTTATGATTTAAATACCCCCAAAACTATTTTGGGGTTTACTTCAATTAATTTCTTTTATTATCATTTCAGGAAAAAAACGTGAAAACGATCACTGAAATTTCAGCTTTGCGTCAGCAAATTAAAATTTGGAAACAAAGTGGCTTAACTGTCGCTTTCGTACCAACAATGGGAAACTTGCATCAAGGCCATTTTTCTTTAGTTGAAAAAGCAAAAACAGTTGCTGATAAAGTAGTTGCGAGTATTTTTATAAATCCAATGCAATTTAGCGCCAATGAAGATTTAGACAGCTACCCTAGAACGCTAGATCAAGATCAGCAAGGCCTAAAAGCTTTAGGCACAGATTTATTATTTACGCCTACTCCGGGTATTATTTACCCTAAAGGCTTAGATGCACAAAGTTTTGTAGAAGTACCAGGCGTATCTGAAGGACACTGTGCAGGTACACGTCCAGATCACTTTAGAGGTGTATCTACCGTTGTATGTAAACTGTTTAATCTAGTACAACCTGATATTGCGTGTTTTGGTGAAAAAGACTTTCAACAGCTACAAGTTATTCGCACTATGGTTGAAGACTTATCCATGCCAATTGAAATCATAGGTGTATCAACTAAACGTGAAGATTCAGGTTTAGCTAAAAGTTCTAGAAACGGTTATTTAACTGCAGAACAAAAAGATATTGCTAAAGTATTATATGCTAGCCTACAGCGCACTCATAAAGCATTAGTCGCTGGTGATCGTGATTATACATCTTTGATTAAATCAGCTAAAAATACATTATCTGAAGCGGGCTTAAAGCCAGACTATTTTAATATTTGTAATAAAGCTGATTTAAAAATTGCAGCTCCTGATTGTAATAGTTTCGTTATTTTAGCCGCCGCCTTTTTAGGTTCTGTTCGTTTAATTGATAACATACAAGTTGATATAAATGACTTAGTTTAACTTTTATATCTTTCTTTGTTTTTTAACTCAGTTACTCTTTAATACCCACTCTAAAACCTGAATCATGTCATTAAATCTAGGGTTAAAAGTTAAGCGTGAATGGGCTTTATCTGGTTCTTGATAGCCCCAAGCTGAGTACCAAATATCGCCTTTTTTATAGCATTTTCTAAATGCAGTATCCGTTTGGCCATTATCACAAATTCTAAAACCTGATTGAAAACCAAAATAAGTATTATCAGGCTTAAATAAAACCCCCATATGTGAATAGTTACTTACTTGATATTTATTATATTTATCTGAATATACAACAATACGATTATCATTTACTTCTGGTTTATTACCAAACCAAATGAGCTTTGAATTTTTATGGGTAAATTTTTGATTAAAATACCTTGCAACTGCTAATACATCTACAACTGAATCAGTTTCACTTAATACCATAAATACAGGTTTCGAAAACACATATTGCTCAAGTTGATTCTGCACATCTCTACTTGTGTAATAGTATTGTGCAAATGCATTACTAGGTACCGGTGAATATCGCGCAATATTTTTCATTCTATTTGGTGATTTTAGCCAAAGCCAAGGTTCATACCAAGGCAATATAGGGCTAAATCGAGCGAGTTTAGTTTTTGCTTTAAATGCTGGTGAAAATAAAACTAATCCTTTTATAGCATCATCCACTAAAGCAGCACTTGTCACTAAATTAGCGCCTGTTGAAAACCCACCCAGATATACATTATCAACCTGTGCTTTTAAGGCATTGATTTGTATATCAACCAACCTAACCCAAGTCTTTGATGAAACAGATAATAAATCAGCAGGGCGAGAGCCGTGACCAGGTAATAATAATACTCTGACTAAAAAACCTTGCTTGCTCAACTCTTGTGCAATATCTGAAAAATAATAAGGTGAATCGCCTAAACCATGTACTAATAAAATACCTTTAGATTTCTTTTCATTTAAGTTCTGATGCGGTAAAAGCTCAAAAGGTGCATTAAATTTAAGCTCTTTGGTTCTATTTTTTGTTAAAAATACGCGGTTATCGGTTAACCAGTTTTTAGTTGCTATTTGATATGCTTCAAAACTCTTAAACTCTATTGGTAACTGGCTTTGCGATTTTTGGTATAATGCATGGTTAGGCACATTATTTTGTGCACACCCCAATTGCATAATCATTAAACTTGCTATAATTAAACGAGCTAATAAACCTATCATTTTTATTTTTAACACAATGCGAACACTTACTCTATTTTTTTACTTTGGAAACAATCATATAATAATTAAAAAATAAATCTATTTTTATCACCTTAGATATATTGACTAAAAAGCGATCGTATATATACTTAAAATTAGCTTGAAAATACGTATAATATTTATGTAATACTTTATCGATGTAACACTTAATAATACCTCGTCCTGTTTTCATAAGTAATAGCACTATCTTTCAGCAAAATCGCTGTTAAGTGCTGCGGCCTAATTTAACTAAATAAGTCGTTATCTTAGTAGCAAAAATTACTCTTGATTAATATAGGATCGAACAATGTCAAATACTACTACTGGTACTGTAAAATGGTTTAATGAATCTAAAGGGTTTGGATTTATTGAACAAGAAAATGGCCCTGATGTTTTTGCCCATTTCAGCGCCATTGAAAGTACTGGTTTTAAAACGCTTGCCGAAGGTCAACGTGTACAGTTTACTGTTACTCAAGGTCAAAAAGGCCCTCAAGCAGAAAAAATCGTAGTAATCTAAATTAATTTAAGGATTTTATAAACCTTAATATTAGATATCTAATAAAAGGAAGCTAGCGAAGCTTCCTTTTTTATAAGCTAAACCTTGTTTCTCTGATTTTTAGATTTTACAACAAAAAAACAGACATAGCGGGCGGTTGATTAAACTTAAAGCTCAATAATTAATTTTCATTATATGCAGATAATAACATTGACTGCTCTAGATTTATTGAAGGTTTTTTTATATCAGAGTCTTTAGTGAGTAAGCTTTTATATATTGCGAGTAAGTTTTTTTCAATAATGTTTAGGAAAGAGCAGAGCCTGTATATATATCAGTACTGATATTTTCAATATCTATTTCCGCAGTAGCACTGGTATCATTATTTATACACTAGGCTAGGGACTGTTGATCTTTCAAGATCACTTTTGTAGCGAATTGTTGGGGATTTATACAAGGCAGAGCCTTTGTAATGTGGTTATTCCAAATAAAAAGGCGATAACGCAGTAAAAATCCCCAACAAACACTGTCCAAAGGATTCGGCTAAAAGCTTTTTATTCTTTGTTGAGTAGTATTTACTTAGAATGACTAGGCTACACATTACTGGCCGCGACTAAAATGCTTTTATCTCGAACAAAATTTAACCCTGAAAGATCAACAACCCCCTGCATCTATTATACAAAACAGTGATAAATATGATGAAAAAATTGTGATTTGAGCTTCTTACTTGCTTGTCGAGATGAACGAGTATTTTTTTATCACCACAGGATCTTCAATACTCGCAATAATCTTAACCGTACCACCACATTGGTGATATGTTTGGATCTCAATACCAAATACCCGCTTTAATCGTTGTGCCCAGTTCATGCCTTTATGTTTGGTCTTGTTTAACTGTTGCAGACTTTAAGTGCTTACCGAGCTTGGTTGTTACTTGAGTTCAGTGCTGACTGTTAGGTGTAAATACGCCATGATCAATTCATCGGGAATTAATTAAGGCAGTTAATCTTGCCCGAAGGGTGATAAACACAATGTATTTAAATAGCCCACTTAAATGCTAAATTTTATTTTAAAAGAACCGCATTATCATTGACATTAATCACGCTGAACATGTAAATAATCCTTTTATGATTAGTAAAATAAATAAGAATGTCCATAATAAAAAATAGATCTAAGGTAATTTATCAGCGCGAATAACAGTACTAAAAATTAAAAATCAATGGGTTAGAAGTTATTGTCAATTTGACTATTTTTTGAGATATACTCGCTAATAAATTTGATAATAGTGAACGCTACTATATTGAAATAATAAATAGATTAGTTTAGTGCTTCAGGGATTATTCAGTAAGATTAATAAAAATAAAGTTTATCAGAAGTTAATAGTTTAGTATAAAGTGATTTTAAGCCTACTAGAAAGAAGCCTAAAAATATTTACAGTTGCTACTAAGGTAGTACTAAATACGGTTTTATATGCCAATAAAAGTGAAATATCACGAACTCAATAGACATATCGAATTAATGAATTCCGCATTAGAATTTATAAGGAAAAACCGCCCTAACGGGCGGTTTGCTGCTTAATAATTCAGGGTAAATTGAACTATTATAATCCGATTTTAGCTAATTCTTTTTTAACTAACTTAGCTGAAAGTGGCACATAACCATCTTTTTCAACAATGCCTTGACCTGTTTGCGACAATACCATTTTTAAGAATTGTGCTTCAATTGGTGCTAAAGGCTTATTAGGATGCTTGTTTACGTAAAGGTATAAGAAACGCGATAATGGATACTTACCTTTAGCTACATTATCTAAAGTTGCATCAACATAGTTAGTGCCTTTTTTAGCTAAAGGTACAGTACGCACACCAGAAGTTTTGTAACCAATACCTGAGTAACCTATAGCATTAACTGATGAAGAAATTGATTGTACTACAGATGCCGAACCTGGCTGTTCATTTACATTACTACGGAAATCACCTTTACATAGTGCTTTCTTTTTAAAGTAACCATAAGTACCAGATACTGAGTTACGACCATATAATTGGACATCTTTACCAGCCCAGTTACCGCTAAGACCAACATCACTCCAACGGCTCACTTGAGAACCTGAACCACATTTACGAGTAGAAGAGAAAATAGCATCAACTTGAGAGATAGTTAAACCTTCAATTGGGTTGTCTTTATGAACAAATACCGCTAATGCATCAATAGCAACACGAATTTGAGTTGGCTTGTAACCGTGGCGCTTTTCAAATGCTTCTATTTCTTTAGATTTCATTTGACGGCTCATAGGACCGAAGTTTGAAGTACCTTCTGTTAAAGCTGGTGGCGCAGTAGAAGAACCAGCAGCTTGAATTTGAATATTAACATTAGGGTATATACGCTTATACTCTTCAGCCCAATAAGTCATCATGTTTGCTAATGTATCAGAGCCAACAGATGAAAAGTTACCAGTAACACCACGTGTTTTATTATATTCTGGAATTGATTTATCTAGTGCAGCAACATTAGCGGATACTAAAGTTGTAAGTGTTAGGCCCATAGCGGCAAATAAATTTTTAAATTTCATTGGTAACTCCAATCATTCTCAATTTGTGAAGTCTATTTTAAACTTCGTTCTATAAACACCCATACTATTTCAAAATACAGAATTCAGTTGGAATTAAAAACGCTTTAAACTTAAACAATACAAATGAATGAAGGCATAGCTATTCTCTTTCAAATTCATCTAACACAGTATAAAGCGTTTCTAAACCAACCTTGCGGGATCTTCTGAGCAAGTCATGTTCGTTGTTCCATTTTCTTTTAAGGGACAATCATTAATATAAAGATGCGCCTAGTTCATGAATTGCTCATTCGTCCTGAAACTCGTATTCTAAAGTAGCATGGGTATGTAACTGCGACTATTATTATCACTTTCAATGACAGTTAGATTACTACTTTATGACAGTTTTATGACCTACATGCCCGTGCTACTTGGAAATGTAGGTTTCAGAGCTTGAGTAGGATCGAGTACAAGGCATGATTTGTAATTCATGATTATGAATCATAACGCCGTTATCGTTTTCTACCCAATCTCAATTAGAATTTCTTAACGCGTTCACTTGAAAAGCTAAAAGAAAAACAAGAACCTTGCCCTACTTTACTTACGATATCTAAATGAGACTCATGGCGTGACAATACATGTTTAGTGATTGCTAAACCTAATCCTGAGCCACCCGTTTTACGAGAACGAGCCTGATCTACACGATAAAACCGCTCAGTTAAACGACCAATATGCTCAGGAGCAATGCCATCACCATTATCATAAACAGCAAAGTAAGGCTCTGCATCTTTAATTTTCCATACAATACGTATATGCCCAGGCTCTGGAATATAATGTATGGCATTAAAAATTAAATTAGAGAATGCACTTCTTAGCTCTTCAACTTTACCGAACATAAACAGCTTTTGATCAATATCTAATTCTATGACATGCTTTTTATCTATATTTAGTGTTTCTGTTTGAATTAAAATGAGCTTTAACATATTAGGAACATCTACTAACTCATCTTGCTCGGTTTTACGTGGACCTTCCATTCGAGATAAAATCAGCAATTGATTTACTAGTGCATTCATTCTCTGACACTGCTCTGACATAGTGCCATGCGCTTTGCCCCAAACACCCAATGGTGGCATAGACTCAGCATCCATCATTTCAAGATAACCAGAAATCACGGTAAGTGGCGTTCTTAATTCGTGTGATACATTAGCAACAAAATCTTTGCGGATTTGCTCTAACATTTTTAATTCGGTGACATCACGAACTACAACCATAAGTTGTGTTTCATATGGCATAACACGAAATTCA
Source organism: Pseudoalteromonas sp. NBT06-2 (assembly GCF_002276045.1). GTDB lineage: Bacteria > Pseudomonadota > Gammaproteobacteria > Enterobacterales > Alteromonadaceae > Pseudoalteromonas. Next base: position 62,664 of record NZ_NQMR01000007.1, read on the forward strand.
AGCATTTGTTCGGTACCTAAAGGTGAGTCTAATTCAAGTGGTTCATAGTAATCATTTGCCTGCATATAATGAGCAAATTTAGGATGACGAATTAAATTATCTAACCTTTGACCACTATCACCTGGCCATTCTAATCCAAGTACGTGAACAGCAAGTTTATTACACCAGACTATGCTCAAGTCTTTTTGCAATACAATTACCGCATCAGGAACTGCTTCCGCACCTTCACGAAAACGTTTAATCAAACCTGCAAGTTCATTGCGTTTATCTCTGTGGCGATGTTGTAGTCGATAAATGCCATCAAAAATTTGCTCCCAACTCCCTTCTCCTTCAGGTGGGTTAAAGCTTTTTTGGTTATGCAGCCAATCACTTAATCTATATAACTGTTTATAATGCCAAAATAATAAACTGGCAGTCCCTAAAAATAAAAGTAAAAAAGGAGCCCCTATTAGGACTCCGATCAGTGATAATGGTAAAAAATATATAAATAAACGCTGCATTAAAGTGCGTTTATTAATCACTCTGAACATAAAATAACTCTCGTTATTTGGTTTATATTAAACCTTATTTGAAAAACGATAACCTGAACCGCGAACTGTTTGCACTAATTTATCATGTGCACTAGTGATTGCTTTTCTTAAACGACGAATATGCACATCAACAGTACGATCTTCAACATATACATTAGTGCCCCAAACTTGATCTAATAATTGTTCACGACTGTAAACACGTTCAGGATGAGTCATAAAGAAGTGTAATAACTTAAATTCTGTGGGCCCCATATCTAGCTCTTTCCCTGAAGAAGTAACACGATGAGAGATAGGATCTAATCGTAAACCATGCACTTCTATTGATTCTTCTAAAGCTGTAGGTGAAACTCTTCGAATAACAGCTTTGATACGTGCCATAAGTTCTTTTGGAGAAAAAGGTTTAGTGACATAGTCGTCAGCACCAACTTCTAAGCCTTTGATTTTATCTTCTTCTTCACCACGAGCTGTAAGCATGATAATAGGGATTTTTCGAGTATGGTCATTTTGTTTAATTTTTTTAGCTATCTGAATACCACTGGTATCTGGTAACATCCAATCTAACAAGATCAATTCAGGATATGGTTCAATAGCAAGTGCTTCCATAGCAGAATTATAATCTTCAGCTTCAACAGCTTGATAACCATTTTGCTCAAGTACAAACACCAACATTTCTCTGATGGGTGCTTCATCATCAACTACAAGTATTTTTCGTGACATTCCTAATTATCTCTTAAAGTTCCTAATTACATTCATTATTATGATTAAATATGACAGTTTTATGAACCTTGGATAGATAATAGCCCATTAGTTCATATTGATTTACTTTGACCGAAACACATTAACAGATAAAATCACATTAATTAACATAATAATAACATGAATTCTGGTAAGAATATTAAACTCAATATATTATTAATTCAATCAAACCTAAAGTACTTGATTTTGATTTGCTCATGTTAGATTTTGATAACTGCTTACTACTACCAAGTTTATACCCATGTTACTTCAAAATGCATGTTTCAGAGTTATCTGAACGAAACCAATTCAAGGCGTGTTAATGCAAGGAGTGGCACCTTTCAAACCAACGCAACGATGAAGTGAGTTTGTTCTGAAGCTCCGTCTCGGCGAGTTTAAACAGATCAAACTATAATAACGTATCTGCTAACTTACCATTTAGGTACGTTACAATTGATATCATCGAAAAACCAGTAAATTATGCCAAATTAACGCAAAAACTTCAGTATTACTGATACTTGCTCAAAAAGATTGAAATTGATGCTAAAACAGTTATCTAAAACAAATAACCTGGCAAAAAAATATACTGCAACATGCGTTGTTTGTAGGTCTAGATAATCAAGAAAAAATTAAATATAACAGAAACGACTTTAAAGACATTAATCATGCTATTGATAAAATGTTTAGTTTTGGATCGTATTATAAATCATAAAGCAGATCTGAAATTTAATAAATTGTTTCAATTACGTTGTAACAAGGTCTGAGACTAAAACAACTTTTAGTGAATAAACGATGATCTTTGAGATCAATTTATTACTAGCTAAAGTGGTAAGCTTTCATTTCAGATCATTTTTTTACTTAGATGATTTTAATTTAATAAACTTTGATTGATTTACCTACATAAGTAGTTGGTTATTTACTCTAGAATGACTAAAAGTCTCAATAGATACTATCATAGTTAGTAAAATTACGATCTCAGTGAATAAAAACTGATCACACCCATTAAATTATGATCTGTCTTAGTTTAATTATGATCCGGGTACAAAAAAGCCCTCACTATGAGGGCTTAAAGTTATGATCTTTATAACTTGCGTAAATGAACTACTTTACTTGAGGCGTTAACTCACCTGCAGCATATTTCATTGACATCGCATCAAGTGAAATCGATTTTAGTTTACCTGCTTGACCGGCTGTACCAAATGCTTCATAACGGTCGATACAGATGTCAGTCATAGCTTGCGTAGCGGCAGCTAAGAATTTACGAGGATCAAAGTTCGCCGGATTTTCAGCTAAATGACGACGGATAGCACCTGTAGAAGCTAAACGTAAATCAGTATCTATATTAACTTTGCGAACGCCGTGCTTAATACCTTCAACGATTTGTTCAACTGGCACACCGTAAGTTTCAGGCATCTCGCCACCAAATTCATTAATCACTTTTAACCACTCTTGTGGTACAGATGATGAACCATGCATAACTAAATGCGTATTAGGGATGCGTTTATGGATTGCCTTGATTTGATCTATTGCTAAGATATCATCAGTTGGTGGACGAGAAAATTTGTAAGCACCATGAGAAGTACCACAAGCAATCGCTAATGCATCAACATTTGTTTTCTTAACAAAGTCAGCAGCTTCTTCAGGATCAGTTAAAAGTTGCTCTAGTGATAATTTACCAACAGCACCAATACCATCTTCCTCACCCGCTTCACCCGTTTCTAATGAACCAAGCACACCTAGCTCCCCTTCAACAGAAACACCACATGCATGTGCCATTTCAACAGTACGACGTGTTACATCTACGTTATATTCATAAGTTGAAGCTGTTTTACCATCTTCAAATAAAGAACCATCCATCATTACTGATGAAAAACCTAATTGGATCGAACGCTGACAAATTGCAGGTGATGTACCGTGATCCTGATGCATAACAACAGGAATATGTGGCCATTCTTCAATTGCAGCTAAAATCATATGACGAATGAAAGGGGCACCAGCGTATTTACGCGCACCAGCTGAACCTTGTACGATCACGGGGCTGTTAGTTTTATCAGCCGCTTCCATTATTGCACGCATTTGCTCTTGGTTATTTACGTTAAACGCCGGAACGCCATAACCATTTTCAGCTGCATGGTCCAAAAGTTGACGCATACTAATTAAAGCCATTTTGCTTTCTCCAATTGTTGATAGTATTCACCCTTAGAATAGTCTAAGTAACTTACTATCGGGTTTTGAACGAGTTATTTAATAACTAAATTAAATTGTGAGAGTTAAATTTAGCTATTATTTGAAATTATAGGGAGATAACCCCCCACTACATTATTTAGCGCGTTGCTCTAACATTTCAACAGCAGGTAATTTTTTACCTTCTAAGAACTCTAAGAATGCACCACCGCCAGTTGAGATGTAAGATATTTTATCCGCAACATTATATTTATCAATAGCTGCTAACGTATCTCCGCCACCAGCGATTGAAAAAGCGCTAGACTCAGCAATTGCATTTGCAATCGCTTGCGTACCATTACCAAATTGGTCAAACTCAAATACGCCAACAGGGCCATTCCAAACAACTGTACCTGCATTTTTAATTATTTCAGCTAATGCGCTAGCAGAATCTGGACCAATATCAAAAATCATATCTCCACATAATACATCTTCAACATTTTTAAGTGTTGCGACTGCTGATTCTGAAAACTCAGAAGCAACAACAACATCAGTTGGTACTGGAATATCACCATTATTAGCTTGAGCTGCAGAAACTAAACGCTTAGCTTCATCAATTAAATCTGCTTCAAATAATGATTTACCTACTTCATGATCTGCAGCTGCAATAAAGGTATTAGCAATCCCTCCCCCACAAACAAGCTGATCAACAATAGTCGATAATGAATCTAATACTGTAAGTTTAGTCGAAACTTTAGAACCACCAACTATAGCAACAAATGGACGAGCTGGATTATCAAGCGCTTTGCCTAAAGCTTCTAATTCAGCAGCTAAAAGCGGACCAGCACAAGCTGTATTTGCGTATAAGCCAACACCATGTGTTGAGGCTTGTGCACGATGCGCTGTACCAAATGCATCCATTACATATACGTCACATAAAGCTGCTAATTGTTTTGCTAATACCTCGTCATTTTTCTTTTCGCCTTTATTGAAACGTACGTTTTCAAAAACAACAACTTCGTTGTCATTAATTTCAACACCGTTTAAATAATCTTTTTCAAGACGAACATTTTGCTCTAAAGCATCATTTAAATAATCTACAATTGGAGATAAAGAAAAATCATTTGCATATTCACCTTCAGTTGGGCGACCTAGGTGAGACATTACCATTACTTTAGCGCCTTTTTCTAAAGCTAATTTAATAGTAGGCAAAGAGGCACGAATACGCGCATCAGAAGTCACTTTTCCATCCTTGACTGGCACATTAAGATCTTCACGAATTAATACACGCTTACCTAATAAATCTAGATCTGCCATTTTAATGACTGACATGAAATTCTCCTTAGTTAATTAAATACTGCACTTAAATTTTGGGGTTAATTAATTTCTTTATTTGGCAAGCATCATAGCTTTAGCCGTATCTAACATGCGGTTTGCAAAACCCCATTCGTTATCACACCATACTAAACATTTAACTAAACGTTTATGGCTTACACGGGTTTGAGTTCCGTCAATAATGCTTGAATGTGGATCATGATTAAAATCAATTGATACTAGTGGTTCTTCGGTATAACTTAAGATACCAGAGAGTCTTTCATTAGTGGTAGACGATAAAGCCAAATTAACCTGCTCTATCGTTACATCTGCATGCGTTGTAATGCTTAAATCCATAGCTGTAACATTTATTGTTGGTACTCGCATAGCTATCGCTTCAAAACGGCCTTCAAATTTAGGCAAAATTCTTTCAATACCACGGGCTAACTTTGTATCAACCGGAATAATAGATTGGCTTGCTGCACGAGTGCGGCGTAAATCAGGGTGATAAGCATCAATAACTTGCTGATCATGCATTGATGCATGAATTGTTGTTATTGCACCTGATTCAATTCCAAATGCATCATCAAGTACTTTAATTACTGGCACGATACAATTCGTGGTACAAGAACCATTAGAAACTATCACATCTTCTGCTATTAGTTCATCATCATTAATACCATATACAATAGTGGCATCCATATTAGAGTCAGCAGGTTGTGAAAACAATACTTTTTTAGCGCCCGCATTAATATGTAGCATGGCATGTTCACGAGAATGAAATATACCAGTACATTCAAGTACCACATCTATTTCTAAGTCATGCCAAGGTAAAGATTCTGGTGATTTTTCACTAAAAAGTGCAATACGGTCTTGTTGAACTGTTAAACAATTAACATCAAGAGACACATCAAATTGAAAACGACCATGCGATGTATCATACTTTAATAAGTGTGCAATACCTTTAGGATCTGCAAGCTCATTAATTGCGACAATTTGAAATTGATCGGTGAGTTTTGCTTCATATAAAGCACGTACAATATTACGGCCTATTCGGCCAAAACCATTAATTGCTAATTTTATTGCCATTGAAGTAAAAAGTTCTTAAAGAAACCATATCAAATTTGGTGGTATTGTAATCGACCTTGCCCCTGAACCCCAGAGAAAAATACCATTTATTTTTAGAGAAATTTTGAAGTTGATTTTTAAACATAAAAAAAGATCATTGTTGTATCAACAAAGATCTTTTTAAAAAAATAAATGCTACTTTAGTCACATTTAATTTTTTGGCTAAAACAACTCTTTTGCTTTAGTCACGATGTTGTCAACTGTGAAACCAAAGTGTTCAAATAACTCGTTTGCTGGAGCTGACTCACCAAATGTAGTCATACCTACAACAGCGCCATTTAAGCCAACATATTTGTACCAATAATCTGCAATGCCAGCTTCAATCGCTACGCGACGAGAAACTGCAACGGGTAAGACTGATTCTTTATATGCTGCATCTTGCGCTTCAAATACATCAGTAGATGGCAAAGAGACAACACGAACTGTTTTACCTGAATCACGTAACTGTGTAGCTGAATCTTGTGCTAATTGCACTTCAGAACCTGTTGCGATTAAAATTAAATCAGGGTTATTGTTTGTTGCGTTACAAGATAGTACGTAACCACCTTTAGCTACATTTGCTAATTGTTCAGTAGTACGCTCTTGCTGAGCTAAACCTTGACGTGTAAAGATAAGTGAAGTTGGACCGTCTTTACGTTCAATAGCTGATTTCCATGCAATTGCCGATTCAACTTGGTCACATGGACGCCAGTTATCAAGGTTTGGTGTTAAACGCATGCTTGCAATTTGCTCTACAGGTTGGTGAGTTGGACCATCTTCACCTAAGCCAATTGAATCATGCGTATAAACAAAAATAGCTGGTTGCTTCATTAATGCAGCCATACGTACCGCATTACGTGCGTATTCCATAAACATTAAGAAAGTAGCACCGTAAGGAATGAAACCTTTATGTAATGTAATACCGTTCATGATTGCCGACATACCAAATTCACGTACACCGTAGTTGATGTAGTTACCAGATGCATCTGTACCGGTTAAGCTTTTAGATCCATCCCAGATTGTTAGGTTAGATCCTGCTAAATCAGCTGATCCGCCCATAAACTCTGGTAACATAGGACCAAATGCATTTAATGCATTTTGTGATGCTTTACGTGTTGCAATACCTGAAGGGTTAGCTTGTAACTCTTCAACGTATGCTTGTGATTTTTCAGCCCAATCAGCTGGTAACTCGCTATTTTGACGTCGTTCAAGTTCTGCAGCAAGTTCAGGATGAGCTGCTTTATAAGCATCAAATTTAGCATTCCAACTTGATTCAGAATCAGAACCTTTTGCTTTTGCATCCCAATCAGAATAAACATCTTGTGGAATTTCAAATGCACCATGTTTCCAGTTTAAGAATTCACGTGCAGCTGCAATTTCAGTGTCACCCAGTGGTGCACCGTGGCAATCATGGCTACCTGATTTATTAGGAGAACCGTAACCAATTACTGTTTTACAACAAATTAATGTTGGTTTTAAAGTCTCTGCACGTGCTTCATCAATTGCTGAACGAATTTCTTCACTGTTATGACCGTCAACGTTTGCGATTACGTGCCAACCGTATGCTTCAAAACGTGCAGGTGTATCGTCTGTAAACCAACCTTCAACTTCACCATCTATTGAAATGCCATTGTCATCCCAAAATGCCACTAATTTACCTAAGCCTAATGTACCTGCTAATGAACATGCTTCATGAGAAACACCTTCCATTAAACACCCATCACCTAGAAAAGTATAAGTGAAGTGATCTACGATATCGTGCCCTTCACGGTTAAACTGTGCGCCTAAAGATTTTTCGGCAATCGCCATACCAACAGCATTAGTAATACCTTGTCCTAATGGACCTGTTGTTGTTTCAATGCCTGGCGCATAACCATATTCTGGATGACCTGGAGTTTTAGAGTCCATTTGACGAAAGTCTTTAAGGTCTTCAATTGAAAGTTGATAACCAGATAAATGAAGCAAAGAATATATCAGCATTGAACCATGACCGTTTGAAAGTATAAATCGGTCGCGATCAACCCATTCTGGATTTGTTGGATTATGCTTTAGATAATCCCGCCATAAAACCTCTGCAATATCCGCCATACCCATAGGGGCACCCGGATGACCTGATTTGGCTTTTTGAACGGCGTCCATTGATAGGACCCTAATAGCATTTGCTAATTCTTTGCGAGATGGCATAACTTCTTCTACCTTCAATGTTGTGCACTGGAAATAATTTAAATTGTTAACTAAATTGCAGATTTGCAAAAATAGAAGAGCTATTCTTACTTATTACAGTTTTTTGAGCAATAAAAACCCCTACAAATTTTAGGTTCTTTAGTTTTTTTCATATTATTTAAATTAATAACGCTATTGTTGACACCGTTTAGACGTCTAGGCGTAAAAAAGCTATGAAATTGAAATCGCTTCAGATAATATAACTTCATAATTTTTATCCAGCGCCTGCTTCACCTCCTTAGACAACTTGAAGGTGTAAAAACCAGCGCTCTCTATTGTGAGTATATATAAAATGGCAAAACATTTTTTTACTTCTGAATCAGTATCAGAAGGTCATCCAGATAAAATTGCAGATCAAATCTCTGATGCAGTATTAGATGCTATTATTGCTAAAGATAAGCATGCTAGAGTTGCTTGTGAAACTATGGTAAAAACTGGTGTTGCAATTATTTCAGGTGAAGTTTCAACCGATGCTTGGGTTGATTTAGAAAAACTAACACGTAACGTGATCAGTGAAATTGGTTACACATCTTCTGATGTTGGTTTTGATGGCGAAACTTGTGGCATCATGAATTTAATTGGTCAACAATCTCCTGAAATTGCACAAGGTGTTGATCGTTCAAAACCTGAAGAACAAGGTGCTGGTGACCAAGGTTTAATGTTTGGTTACGCGACAAATGAAACGCCAACTTTAATGCCTGCACCACTTTATTACTCTCATCGCTTAGTTGAACGTCAAGCTGAAGCACGTAAATCGGGCATATTACCTTGGTTACGTCCAGATGCTAAATCTCAGGTTACTTTTATATATGAAGATAACAAGCCTGTAGCGATTGATACTGTTGTATTATCAACTCAGCATAACCCAGATATCAAACAAGATGATTTAGTTAATGCGGTAATGGAAAACATCATCAAGCACGTATTACCAGCAGAATTATTAACTGAAGATACTAAATATCATATCAACCCAACTGGTCGTTTTGTCATTGGTGGTCCAGTAGGTGATTGTGGTTTAACTGGTCGTAAAATCATTGTTGATACATATGGTGGTATGGCACGTCATGGTGGTGGTGCTTTCTCTGGTAAAGATCCATCAAAAGTTGACCGTAGTGCTGCATACGCTGGTCGTTATGTTGCAAAAAACATTGTTGCTGCTGGTCTTGCTGATCGTTGTGAAATTCAGGTTTCTTATGCTATTGGTGTTGCAGAGCCGACGTCTATCTCTGTTGATACATTTGGCACAGGTAAAGTATCTGAAGAGCGTTTAGTTGAACTAATACGTGAGAACTTCGATCTACGTCCTTACGGTATCACTAAGATGTTAGACTTATTACATCCTATGTACCAACAAACTGCCGCATACGGTCACTTTGGTCGCGAACCATATGAAATGACAGTTGGCGATGATACTTTCACAGCGTTCAGTTGGGAAAAAACAGACAAAGCTGACACATTAAAAGCAACAGCAGGTTTGTAGCCTACTTCAATTTAGAGCATAAAAAGGAGAAGCTAAGCTTCTCCTTTTTGTTTCAAACTAATATCGTTAAGAGCATTAAATTTAAACCTAAAGTTTATTACTTACTCTAATAGAGCTAGTACTTGAGCTGTTTTCTCTTTCATTAGCTTCTCATCACCTTTCGTTTCCAAGTTCAACCTGAGTAAAGCTTCTGTATTTGATTTTCTAAGGTTAAAACGCCAATACCCCATATCTATACTGATCCCATCGGTATAATCAATTTCAATAGCATCATTTTTATATGCAGCAAGTACCCTAAATATCACAGCATCTGCATCAGAGACTTGTCGATTAATTTCACCTGATGATGGGCAAGCGGATACTCTATTTTTGACTAAGTTAGATAAGCAAGTACTTTTTACACATAGAAGTTCAGCAATTAATAACCAAGGGATCATACCTGAGTCACAATATGAAAAATCTCTAAAATAATGATGTGCACTCATTTCACCGCCATAAATTGCATCTTCGGCCCTCATCCTTTCTTTTATAAAAGCATGTCCTGTTTTGCTTTGAATTGCCTTGCCACCTGCATTATTTACAAGTTCAATTGTATTCCAGTTTAATCGTGGATCATGAATGATTTTTTCACTTGGATTTTTTTGTAAAAAAGCTTCAGCTAGTAAACCAACAATATAGTAGCCTTCGATGAATTTTCCTTTTTCATCAAAAAGGAAGCACCTATCAAAATCACCATCCCATGCAATACCCATATCGGCATTATGTGCAATAACAGCATCTATAGTGTCTTGTCGATTTTCAGGAAGTAATGGGTTTGGAATACCATTGGGAAAATTTCCATCTGGTTCATGATTTATTTTGATAAATTCAATTCGTGTATTAAGTTTGTAAAACTGAGTTTCTATTGCATCAACAACATGTCCCGCAGCACCATTTCCAGCATTAACAACTAATTTAAGAGGCTGAATATTTTGGCAGTCAATATAAGTAAATAAATGTAAAACATATTCATTTAGTGTTGATATATCCTTTATTACACCTCTAACTAGTGTTTTTCTTTAAATTTTTGGGATTGTGCTAATGCCTGAATATCAAATAAACCAGTATCACCACTAATCGGCTTTGATAGTTCCTTAATTAGTTTCATTCCATTAAAGTTCATCGGGTTATGGCTAGCTGTGACTTCAATACCACCATCAAGGTTTAAGTGTGATGTAGCAAAGTAAACTTCCTCGGTTCCTGCCACTCCAAGATCAAAAACATTTACACCTGCATCCATTAAGCCGTTAGCTAACGACAACTTAAGTTCATTAGAAGTTAATCGAACATCACCACCAACAACAACAGATTTAGGTGACAAAATATCACTGTATGCACGCCCGATACGATATGCAATATCAATATTTAGCTCTTGACCTAACTCACCCCTTATATCATAAGCTTTAAAGCAAGTTAATTTTTCTACTTGTGAACTAGACCCGAGTTCTATGCTAGATTTTGATTCATCTAATATTGGTTTACTAGTGTTAATGGAGTGTGATCCATTTGTCATTTTTTGAACCTTTATAAAACTGAAACCATTTTTTAGATTTGATTTACTTAAAATGAATTTAACTACGTCCGTATTTATCTTCAAATCTTACAATATCGTCTTCATCCAAATATAAACCAGATTGAACTTCAATCAGTTCTAGTGGAATAACACCCGGATTTTCTAAGGCATGAATGACACCTATCGGAATATATGTAGATTGATTTTCAGTTAATAGAATCTCACTTTTACCATTGGTGATCTTTCCCACTCCTGAAACAACAATCCAGTGTTCTGCTCTATGATGATGCATTTGAACCGAAAGCTTACCCCCAGGGTTTACCGTTATACGTTTGACTTGAAACCTTTCTCCGTTATCAAGGGAGTCATACTTCCCCCACGGTCTATACATTTCTCTATGAAATGTTGCTTCACTGCGATTTTCTTTTTTTAGTTTATTTACAACTACTTTAACGTCTTTCGCTTTATCTTTATGAGCAATTAAAATGGCGTCCTTTGTATTGACAATAACAAGATCATCAACACCAACTAAGGCAACAAGCTTATCATCACTCATAACTAATGAGTTTTGCGTATCAGTGGCTTTAACATCACCTTTAAATACATTGCCTTTATGATCTTTTTCAGAGACTTGCCATAAAGTAGAAAAACCGCCAATGTCATTCCACCCAGCATCCATAGGCACTACAACCGCATCACCATTATCAACTTGCTGACAAAGAGGTTCCATTACCGCGTAATCAATAGATTCATCAGGACATGCTAAAAATGCTTCTTTATTGATTCTAATAAAATCGTTGTCAACTTTTTGTTGTTGCATTGATTTTTCACATGCATCATATATATCTGGACGAAATTGTTTAAGGACAACTAAATAACGGCTTGCTTTAAACATAAACATAAACATAAACATAAACATAAACATACCACTATTCCAATAAAACTCTCCAGAATCAACATAAATTTGAGCTGTTTCTAAATTTGGCTTTTCTACAAAATTCGTCACTTTAAAAGATGTTAAACCGGCTTGAGTAGCATCCAAATGTTTTTGTAAAGGCTCTCCTCGCTTCAAATATCTATATCCAGTTTCAGGCTTATCAGCAACAATACCAAAAGTAACAAGCTTGTCATCTTGATCATGAACATAAGCTTGTTTCACTGATTTTTGAAATTCATCTTTATTTTCAATGATATGATCAGCTGCTAATACGAGTAAGATAGGCTCACATGTCTCTTTACTATTTTCTAATGCTTTAAATGCAGCAAGTGCAATTGCGGGTGCAGTATTTCTTCCGGCAGGTTCTAAAAGTATCCCATTATGATCCACTCCTAACTGACGTATTTGTTCTGCTGCAATAAATCTATGTTCTTCATTGCAAATAAGTATACTAGGTTGACTATTTAATCCTTCTAAGCGTGCCATCGTCTGCTGAAGCATTGTTTGATCACCATAAAGTGACAAAAATTGCTTTGGATAATTTCCTCTTGATAATGGCCATAAACGTGTGCCGGAACCACCAGCCATAATTACGGGTAAGATCATTGTAAAAATTCCTTTTTATAACTAATCACTATTTTAAACTGCTCACGCCCATGATTTTCAGCATACTTTTGATGAGATTCTGAAAAATAAAGCAAGCTAAGTTGTGATCTTTTAGCTATATACCCATGATACCTAAAAATGCGCAATTTCAGCGAGAATTAAACAGGATTTAGGTAAGGCATTAATTGAAGATAATGGTTGTTCCCTTATCAAAACTAATAACGCAGCATAAACCCTGTTTAAACTCGCCGAGACGGAGCCGCTGAACAAACCCACTTCATCGTTGTGTTGGTTTGAAAGGTAACCTACATTCTTGCACCAACATGCCTTGAATTAAACTCCTCAGATAACTCTAAAACTCATTATCTAGGCGCATCTTTGTATTAATGGTTACTCCTCTTCGTCAATATGCTCTTGCATTACTCTAGTACATCTATGTAGGCAACAACGAGCATGATTGCTCAGAAGTCCCCACTAGATTGGTTTAAAAACTTATTTTTAATCTTTATTACGCATTTTATTTTTTCTGTGTTTCATCATTTTATCTAGTTTTTCTTGTTGTACTTTATCTAGTGTATTCCAAATTTGATTTTTACCTCTCGCTTTTATAATTGATATTTTTATCTTTCTATCTTGGTTGCTTATCAGTAGTTCACGAAAAGCGTGTTCATCAAATGTTTCACTTTGAATTAAAGCCTTACGTTGCTGGCGAGTTTCTTTTCCAGCTTCTTTATATTGCTCTAAAGCTGATTTTTTCAGTTCTATAAATGATTTTATTTGAGATTGTTGAGCATCAGTTAAAGATAAGTGTTCTTTTGCACGATCTGATAACAACATATGCTCTGATGACATTCCAAGCTTAGCAACAACTGAATAACTGCTAAGAGAAGTGATTGATAATGCCGCTATTAGAAATACATTTGATAATTTCATAATTAATCTTCCTATTTGTTGGGGAACGATTAAAAGTATAATCAGTGCAATGAAAAGTAACGCAAACGTAAGTAAAGATTGTGTAAAGATAAACACCCTTATCTAAAAAACGTTACTATATTCACCTTATATAAGATAAGAAGTTTAGGACATTTTAATGCAAATATTACTAATTGATGATGATATAGAGCTATGTGACCTTTTAAGTGAATACTTAGGTGCTCACGGTTTTGAAGTTATAACTGAAAATGATGGCCAAGCAGGTTTAGATCGCGCTTTAACAGACCATTTTTCGCTCATTTTACTCGATGTCATGTTACCTAAACTAAATGGTTTTGAGGTGTTAAAACAGTTTAGACAAAAAAAACTCACGCCACTCATTATGTTAACTGCGAGCGGTGAAGATTTTGATCGTATTTTTGGTTTAGAACTCGGTGCTGATGATTACTTAGCAAAGCCTTTTAATCACAGAGAATTATTGGCAAGAGTAAAAGCAATAACAAGAAGAATTGACCATATTAATAGTTTAAATAAAACATCGATTCTTAATATAAATAGTATGAGAGTCTGCCCAAAAAGTCGTGAAGTGTTTGCTAACGAAAATGTACTCACGCTAACAGGAACTGAATATGAAATTTTAGTTTTACTTATAAAAAATGCCAACGATATAATTAGTAAAGACGAAATAAGTACACAAGTATTAGGGCGACGATTAGTCGCTTTTGATCGCTCCATTGATATGCACGTAAGTAATATTAGGAAAAAAATAGCTGAATATAGCCAAGGTGAAAAAATAAAAACAGTCCGTGGTTCTGGTTATATTTTTTTATCAGGAGAGTAAAATGAAAATCTCTTTTATTGATCCTAGGCGTTACTTATTTTTCAAAATATTTTTATGGTTTTGGTTAACCTTAGTCGCCACAGTCAGCCTGTTAATCTTTTTAAGTAATGTAACCATTAATGATATTGTATATGAGTCACTAGAAGGTCCAAAATTAAAAAATTTACAGCATATCGCCCATAATATTGAACGTATAGCTAAAAATAAAAATATCGATATTCAAAAAATAGCCAATCACCCAAGAATAAAAAGATATCGCAGCTTATATTTCAAAGCTGAAAACCCAGAAAACAGTTTTTTAAATCGCAAAGAGCTAAAAGGCTTTGATTCAAGCCTATTGAGCTTTAGCCAAAACTTAGCACCTCAAGCGATCTTTGCCAAAGAATTTCATGCTTTTGGCCCTATAAAAGTAGAAGTAAAAGAAAAGCAATACTGGATTTATGAGATTAAGCCTAATGGTCGTCAAAATTTAGGTTTAAAGCTTAGACTTATGCCAACTTGGCTGAAATTAACAGTTTCTATTATTGCATCAATGGGACTCAGTTTATTATTTAGTCGTACTTTAATTAAACCGATAAATTCACT
The DNA here is from genome assembly GCF_002276045.1 of Pseudoalteromonas sp. NBT06-2. Classification (GTDB taxonomy): domain Bacteria; phylum Pseudomonadota; class Gammaproteobacteria; order Enterobacterales; family Alteromonadaceae; genus Pseudoalteromonas. The sequence continues at coordinate 77,670 of NZ_NQMR01000007.1, forward strand.
AAAAAATGCAGCATTTGCATTAGCCGATGGCAAACTAAAATCCAGAATAAAAATCAAAGTTCAACGTAATGATGAGCTTGGACAACTCACTAATGACTTCAATAAAATGGCTGAAAATTTAGAACAGCTCATGACAAGTCAAAAACGACTATTAGCTGACATATCTCATGAATTAAGGTCTCCTTTAACTCGCTTACAGATGGCTGCGGGTTTAGCACAAATGCAAAAAAACTCAAAAGAGAATAACTATCTAGCTCGTATCGAAAAAGAAGCTAATACATTAGATGAAATGATAGGCGATGTTTTAAAACTATCTCGATTAGAAGTACAAAGTCAGATGCTTAGTAAAGAATTTCAACCTTTTAACTTAGTGCTAAAAACCGTTTTATCTGATGCTAAATTTGAAGCAAAAGAAAATAACAAATCGCTGAAGGTCATTGGAGAGCAAAATAGTGAGTTTTCTTTTGATGGTCAAATACTCTCCAGCGCTTTAGATAATGTATTGAGAAATGCAATAAAATACGCAACTAGCCTTATTACCGTAGAGCTAAATCAAACGAATAGTGAAATTGAGATCACCATATCAGATGATGGATCAGGTGTACCTGAGGAGGATATAAATAATTTATTTGAACCATTTTTTAGAGTATCGCAATCAAGACAACGTAACTCTGGCGGTACAGGCTTAGGTTTGGCAATTTGTAAACATGCTATTTTAGCCCATAACGGCAGCATAAAATTGCATAACCAAGAAGGTTCAGGTTTATCTGTCATAATAAAATTACCAACTGATATGAAAGACTATTAATGTTTTATAGTAAAGAAAGTAAGTTATTGGATAACCAAACTGAAATTGAGCTATTTTGGCAGGCTCAAGTACATCAAAATACTTTAGATGTCTCTGATAGTAAATTAGCTTACGCTTACGCAATTCCTGAATATGTAAAATACAGCATAGTAATTAGCTCAGGTAGAATTGAATCTTTATTAAAGTATAAAGAATTAATTTGGGAATTTAATAAAAATGATATCGCGGTTTTTATACTCGATCATAGAGGCCAAGGATTATCAGAACGCGCTTTAAAAAACTCACAAATAGGGCATATAGAAGATTTTTCACACTATACCGCCGATTTTAATCAATTTAACTTACAAGTTGTTAATAAATTACTGAAAGGAGATAAGTTTTTATTGGCACACTCTATGGGATCAGCTATTGCCCATAATTACTTAAATACATACAAACATACATTCGATAAAGTTATTTTTTGTGCTCCTATGTTTGGCATTAATACGGGTAATATACCTTTATGGTTAGCAAAATATTTAGCTTATGGTTTAAATAAAATTGGACTAGGTGAAAGCTATGCACCCGGTCAATCAAATTACCAAGAAAAAGACTTTAGTGATAATGAACTCACACAAAGTAAAAGGCGATATCAAGTATTCACGGAGTGTTATCAAAACAATGAGCAAATTAAATTAGGTGGAACCAGTGTTGCTTGGCTTGATAGCGCTTTTAAATCAATGGCAAAAGTATTGACTAAACCTATAAATATTCCAAGTTTAATATTGCAAGCTCAAAGTGATTCTATTGTTTGTAATCAAGCTCAAGTATTAGCCCATAATAAAATGCCACTTTCCAAACTCATTATTTTAGAAAATGGCAAACATGAATTATTATGTGAAACAGATGAAGTTAGAGAAAAAGCACTCTCTTGTATTTATGAATTTTTTGACACTACTGATAAAGGGTCTTGATGTATTATGATATCAAGTTCACCATCAACCCCTTGCTTTAATAATGTTTCAACTTCTTCAGCGACTTGATGGGCTGTTATTAATGGTAAATCATCATCTAGTTCAACATGAAATTGAATAAATTTTGTTTTTCCTGCTTGTCGCGTTCTAATTTCATGTAAGCCATGCACCTTTTTATGACTATTAACTAGCTGCTTTATGACTTGCTTCTCTTCATCAGGTAACTCTTTATCCATTAAATGTGCCCCGCTTTCGACTCCGACTTCCCATGCGTTATAAAGTAAGAATATCGCGACACCAATAGTGAATATAGGATCAGCAATAACCCAACCAAAACTGGCCAAAATCATAGCGACCATCACACTCGCATTAAGTAATAAATCGCCTTTATAATGCAATGAATCGGCTTTTATAGCGATAGATCCTGTTTTCTTCACTACAATATTTTGTACTGAAATTAAAATTAAAGTACATACAATTGCAAAAATACTGACACCGATACCGATATTGAAACCGGCATTTGATATCTCAACCGGATTAATTAGTCGCTCAATACCATGAAATGCGAGTAAGCAAGCACTACCAGCAATAAATGCCGATTGCGCAAGCCCAGCTAAAGGCTCAGCTTTACCATGACCATATCTATGATCATCATCAGCTGGCATTAAAGCATAGCGTAATACAAAAAAATTAATCAGTGTTGCTGTGATATCTAATAAAGAATCAGTTAATGAACCTAGCATGGCGGAAGAGCCCGTAGAAAGCCAAGCCCATACCTTAGCTATTATCATTAAACTTACCATGACTATGGCTGTCCAGCTCGCAAGCTTGACCCAAAAATCATACCCTTTATCTTGCATATGTAGAAATCTCACTTAATTATCTGAATTGATAGCATACCATTTTTACTAAATTTGTTATGATGTTTATAATTTAATAAGCCGAGATTTTTATGTTAGATATCGTACTTTACCAACCTGAAATTCCCCCCAATACTGGTAATATTATTCGTTTATGTGCAAATACAGGTTACGCATTACATTTAATAGAACCTTTAGGTTTTGAGTGGGATGATAAACGTATAAAGCGTGCAGGTTTGGATTATCATGAATTTAGTAATGTAAAAAGGCACGCAAATTTAGAAAGCTATATTGAAAACGAAAAACCAAATAAAATATACGCCTGTACAACAAAAGGCACTCAATTTTTTCATGAAGCTGAGTTTCAAGCTGGTGACTGTTTAATATTTGGTCCTGAAACCCGTGGGCTACCAATTGAAACAATCAACGCTTTACCTGAAGATCAAAGGTTGAGAATTCCTATGCAAGCGAATAGTCGTAGCATGAATTTATCAAATGCAGTATCTGTTTTTGTTTATGAATCTTGGAGACAGCTTGGTTTTAAAGGTGCGAGTTAATGTTGAGTTAACGATATCTACGCACATATATAAAAAACTAAGGCGCATATACTAGTTGTCATTACTCACAACTCACTTGATAAGCAGTTTAGTACTCATTCACAATGCACGATTTCAGCGAGAATTAAACAGGATTTAGGTAAGGCATTAATTGAAGATAATGGTTATTCCCTTATCAAAATTAATAACGCAGCATAAACTCTGTTTAAACTCGCCGAGGGGGAGCTTCTGAGCAAACCCACTTCATCGTTGCGTTGGTTCCAAAGGTGCCTAGATTCCTGCATCAACACGCCTTGAATTGGGCTCGCTCAGATAACTCTGAAACATGCATTTTGAAGTAACATAGGTATATATCTCAATACACTAGCGATAACTTTTGGATATCAAAACAAACCGGGGGATATCTGTATAATTGTTTTATCGCTATAAAAATTATTAAAAAAATAAAAATAGCTGGAATTATTTTTATCTGTTAATTAATGAGGTAAATATTAGCTTTCAGCTTTTTTCTCTCTGCCAAGTAATGACATAGCAGCATCTTTAACATCTTTACCTTGATATAACACTTGGTACATTTGCTCAGTAATCGGCATTTCAACTCCGACTCTTTGTGCTAAATTATATACTTCTTTGGTATTACGGTAACCTTCTACTACTTGACCGATTTCAGTAATGGCTTGCTCAACAGCTGAACCTTTACCTAAAGCTAAACCAAAACGTCTATTTCTAGATTGGTTATCCGTACAAGTAAGGATCAAGTCACCCAAACCAGCCATACCCATGAATGTTTCCGGTTTTGCGCCTAAAGCAATACCTAAACGCGTCATTTCAGCTAAACCTCGTGTGATTAATGCAGTTCTTGCATTAGCACCAAAACCTGTTCCATCAGATATACCTGCACCAATCGCAATTACATTTTTAACTGCACCACCCAATTGCACGCCTATAAAGTCATTATTGGTATAAACACGAAATGAGCGACAGCAATGTAATAAATCGGACAAAGAATCGATTAAATCAGTGTCAGATGATGATAAAGATATGGCTGTAGGTAAACCCAATGCCATTTCTTTAGCAAATGTAGGCCCAGATAACACACCTAAAGAAACTTCAGGTCCTAATGCATTTTTCGCTACATCTTGTAATAAACGTCCAGTATTAGGTTCTAAACCTTTCGTTGCCCAAACAATTTTAGTGCTTGACTGCAAAAATGGTTTAATTGCATTTAACGTATCTGAAAATGCATGGCTAGGTACCACAACCAATACGATTGGACTATCTATAACAGCTTTTTCAATATCAGACTCTAAAGAAAGCGATTCAGGAAAAATAACATCAGGCAGATAACGCTGATTTGTTCTACTAGATTCGAGTTCACAAATCGAATTTGAGTCTCTACCCCATAAGCGGATATGGTGTCCATTTCGAGCTAAACAAATAGCAAGGGCGGTCCCATATGAGCCCGCCCCCAATACTGTCACAGCATTTTTTGCTGTAATAATCATAACTTAAGCGTTTGCTTCAATTGCTTGCTGTTCAGCTTGTGCTGCACGTTGCTGTACATATTGACCAAATAATGCGTCAAAATTAACAGGTGCAAGATTAAGCTGTGGGAAAGTACCACGGTTCACTAAGTTAGCAACTGTTTCTCGCGCATATGGGAATAAAACATTAGGGCAGAAAGCACCTAACATATGAGCCATTTGACTTTCTTCAAGTTCAGCTATAGCAAAAATCCCCGCTTGTTGAACTTCACATAAGAATGCAGTTTCTTCACCTAAAGATGCCGTAACTGTAAGAGAAAGTACCACTTCAAATACACCTTCATCTAATTTGTTAGATCGTGTATCTAAATCAAGTTTAACTTCAGGAGTCCATTCTTTTTGGAAAATAGCGGGAGAATTTGGCGTTTCAAAAGATACGTCTTTAGTGAAAATACGTTGGATTGAAAATTGTTGTGTTTGCTGTTCTTGTGCTACGCTTTGTTCTTCTGACATTGTTATTTCCTATTGAAATCTATTTAATTATTTTAAATTTTTTGGTTGAAATTAGTTCAGTAGTGTATCTAGTTTGCCTTGTGCTTCTAAATACATCATATCATCACAACCACCAATATGTTGTTCACCAACAAATATTTGTGGCACAGTATAACTACCGTTAGCTTTATCTATCATTTCATTTCTGAGTTCAGGCTGTTGACCTATATCAAATTCAACAAAATCAATATTTTTATGATTTAACAAAGCCTTAGCTCTAACACAGTATGGACAATATGCTTTTGTATAAATAACAACATTATTCATTTTAAAGTCCTATTTCCCTGATGTCATAGGTAAACCAGCGCTTTGCCAAGCACCTACACCACCAGTTAAAGTAGATACTTGCGTGAAGCCTGCTTTAAACAAGCTATCAGCAACACCTGATGCAGTCATTCCTGTTACACATACCACTATAATGGGATCGTTTTTGTACTTTTCAATAGTTGAGAATTCTTTTTGTTTCGCTTTTTCTGAGGCTAAATGTACTGAGTTTGCAATATGGCCTTTATTAAAGTCAGCCTGTGCTCTTATATCTAAAACAACTGCATTTTCACGATTGACTGCCATTGTTAATTGCTGAGGGTTAACCTGTTTTATTGGAGTAAACTTAGATTTAAACCAACTCATAATAAGCATTACAGCGATACCAACCCATATTAAACCTAATCCGATATGATTTGTAAAAAATTCGATATATTGTTCCATTGACCTTCCAATTAATTATGCTGTTCAAATTTGCATATAAAACAAAAGCATCAGTATATACGCAAAACACCTCAAGATACAGGGTTCAGTGGCGTGCTTTGGTATAGGCATTTCATCTCATTAATATCAATTAAATCATTTTAGAAATTTAAAAAAATACAAGTTAAGTGAATTATTTTAATATCAAAATTTCTTTGCGGATTTTATCAACAAAAAACGGTAAACTAAGGCTTGATAAATCAAAATTTAATTCTTCGTCTTGCTTTTACAAACAAGGATCACCAATGACACTGCAAAAAAAGCCACTTGTACTTATTATTTTAGATGGTTGGGGTTATAGCGAAAAAACACAAAGTAACGCTATTTTAGCCGCCGATACACCTGTAATTGATAAACTTTGGCAAGATTACCCAAGCACATTAATTTCAGGTTCTGGATTAGATGTGGGTCTTCCTGATGGTCAAATGGGTAATTCAGAAGTAGGTCATGTAAATTTAGGCGCTGGTAGAATTGTATATCAAGATTTCACTCGAATCACTAAATCAATACAGGATGGTGAATTTAATCACAATCCTGTACTGGTTAAGGCTATTGATAAAGCTGTAGCAAATAATAAAGCAGTGCATTTAATGGGTTTATTAAGCCCTGGCGGTGTTCATAGCCATGAAAAGCATATTTTAGCTGCAATTGACTTAGCAGCCGAACGTGGCGCAACCGAAATTTATCTACACGCATTTTTAGATGGTAGAGATACCCCCCCTAGAAGCGCAAGCAACTCATTAAAAGCTGTTGATAACAAATTTTCAACTTTAGGCAAAGGTCGCATTGCCAGCATAATAGGACGTTATTATGCAATGGATAGAGACAACCGCTGGGATCGAGTAGAGCAAGCCTACAACTTAATGGTGACTGGTGAATCGCAATTCACTTACACCACTGCAAGTGAAGCATTAGAAGCTGCTTATCTCCGTGATGAAAATGATGAATTTGTAGCCGCAACAAGCATTCAAGGTCAAAATGATGTACCTGCGACTATAAATGATGGTGATACTGTTATTTTCATGAATTTTAGGGCTGATCGCGCTCGTGAAATGACTCGCGCATTTGTTGATGCTGACTTTTCTGGTTTCACCAAACAAAAAGAACCTCAATTAGCTGATTTTGTCATGTTAACCGAATATGCTGCAGACATAAAAACAGCAAAAGCATTTCCACCAAATAAATTAAATAATGTATTAGGCGAATGGTTTGAAAAACATAATAAAACACAGTTACGTATCTCTGAAACAGAAAAGTATGCCCATGTTACGTTCTTCTTTAGTGGCGGTAGAGAAGATTTATTCACAGGTGAGATGCGCGAGCTAATTCCATCACCCAAAGTCGCCACTTATGACCTACAGCCTGAAATGAATTCTGAGTTGCTCACCGATAAATTAGTTGATGCAATCCATAGCGGTGAACATGATGCCATTATTTGTAACTACCCTAACGGTGATATGGTCGGTCATTCAGGTGTATTTGATGCTGCAGTAAAAGCCTGTGAAGCAGTTGATCACTGTATCGGTCGTGTTGTAAAAGCACTTGAAGAAACAGGAGCTGAAGCTTTAATCACAGCAGATCATGGTAATGCCGAATTAATGCAGAACCCTGAAACAGGTCAAGCACATACAGCTCACACTAATGAGCCCGTACCTTTTATTTATGTTGGAAGAAATGCTCAAGCATTCTCAGGTAAAACTCTCAGTGATGTTGCACCAACCATGCTACACTTGATGGGCATGGAACAGCCTGAAGAAATGACTGGTTCAGTCATTATGCAGCTTAAATAAACGGTTTTTTATGTTGATTATTAAACAATTACTTGCTTTAACTGTTTGTTTTATTTCGGTTTCACTAACTCCAGTTAGTGCAACCGAAAAACAAACAAAGCAAGACTTAAATCAAATACAAGAAACACTTAAATCAAGTGTAGATAAGCTAAAAACACAACAACAAAAAATAAATAAAATAGAAAGCACATTAAAAAAATCAGAACAAGCAATCGCACATAACTCAAAGTCACTCAATCAACTCGATTTTTCTATTGAACTCAATAAAAGTGGACAAAATCAATTACAAAAACAAATTAGAAAACTAACCTTTAATAAACAACAGCAACAAAAAGTGCTATCAAGCCAGTTAAAAAGCGCTTATATGACAGGGAGCCATGACTACAGCAAGCTATTATTAAACCAAGAGAATATCGCTACATTTGAAAGAACACTCACCTATTACAGTTACCTTAATAAGGCCCGATTAACCCAGCTTGATGATTTAAAAAACACGCTAATACAGCTAACTGAAAAACAAAATGAGCTAGCACAAACGCAAACTAAATTACTGGCACTTTTAGCAGAGCAAAAACAAAAAAGAGCATCTTTATTAATAGCTAAAAAGCAAAGGAAAGGTAACTTAGCGTTATTAAAAAAACAATTCACCAATACCAATAGCTCAGTTAATTATTTAAAAAAAAATGAGAAAATTTTAATTGAAACATTAAAAAACTTACAACAGAATATAAAACAACAACTTACGCTTGAAGGATTAAAAAGCACCAAAGGAAAGTTAAAATGGCCAAGCAGAGGTCGATTAAAACATAAATTTGGCCAAAGAAAGTATGGACGCTTAAAGTGGAAAGGAGTGTTTATTAACGCCAAAGAAGGTACTTCGGTTACAACAATCCATAATGGCAAGGTTATTTTCGCTGACTGGCTTAAAGGCTTTGGTTGGGTAATAGTAATAGATCATGGTAAAGGATTTATGAGTTTATATGGCCATAATCAAGCATTATTAAAAAGTGTAGGAGAGGACGTTTCACAAGGAGAACTGATAGCTTTAGTTGGTCAAAGCGGTGGACAAGACAATCCTGGTCTATACTTCGAAATACGGTATAAGGGACAAGCAATCAACCCTACAAAATGGTGTAAGCGAATTTAACTTTTTAATTGGCTACACCCCAAAACCGGGAGCAGCCAATGCGTATATCATTAAAATTCAATCAGTTTTTAAGCTTTTGTATAATCTGCCTATCACTTTCTTTTTCGCCTATCTGTTTAGCTGAAGTAAGTTCAAAACTTAACAATGTCAACATGAAACATATTTTGGAGCATATCCAAACTTTTTATGTTGATGAAGTAAATACAAACAAACTCAATAGTTCAGCTGTTGATTCTGTTTTAAAACAATTAGATCCCTATTCTGAATATTTAAATGAACAAGAGTTAGAAGATCTATTTAATATTACCAATGGACAATATACAGGTCTAGGAATAGAAGTTGAAATGCGAGATGAACATATCGTCATTATCGCATCTTTAAACAATTCACCCGCAGCACAAGCTGGTTTGCAACAAGGCGATATTTTACTTTCAATAAATGGTCAAACAGTGATAAACGAACCTATTAAACAGGTTGCTAACTTGATAAGTAAAACTAAAAATACAACTGTAAGTTTAAGCATTGCAAGGTCTGGGTTTTCGACTCCATTACGTTTCGAGGTTGAACGTCAATTAATAGAATTAGAAACTGTAACAAGTAAAGTCGATTGCGCCGGTTATGCTTACTTACGCATTATCAGTTTTAATAATCACACATTACATGATGTTGCCAGACATATCGCAAAACTAAAAACTGAAAATGGCCAGCCTTTGAAAGGGCTATTAATAGATTTAAGGGATAATCCTGGCGGAATTTTAGATAGTGCAGTGGCCATTTCTGATTTATTTTTAAAAGACGGTATTATTGTCTCAACTAAAGGACGCTTTTATGATGCAAACAAAATTTTCACTGCAAATAATTCAGACATATTAAACGGTGCACCTATGGTTGTATTAATCAATAAAGGTTCGGCTTCAGCGGCTGAAATCTTAGCTGGTGCCCTAAAAGATAATAAACGTGCAACCGTAGTGGGTACTCGCTCTTATGGTAAAGGCTCTGTTCAATCACTTATTCCTTTAGGTAATGGACAAACGGCATTAAAACTCACAACCGCAAAATATTACACACCCTCAGGTACTTCAATTGATGGTATCGGGATCACACCAGATATTCCAATTACACAATCAAGTATTCCGAAATCTGATAAAATAGCTATAATGAATTTAAATAAAGGTATAGAAAATCAAGTGTTTACTTCAACTTTTAAAGATGTACAGTTAGCTAAGGCTCAAAAAATATTAGAGCAATAACGCCAATTTTAGACAAAGTAGCATTTACCTAAGTTAAAACAATCGATATTATTGATTTAACTTAGGTAATCAAAAAAGAATAATAATAAAAGTGCACTTAAAATCAAAAATATTCACCTTATTACTGCTATCACATTGCGGCATGATAAAGGCAAACCAAGTAGCTATTATTATTGATGATATTGGCTACCACAAACATGATTTGGAAGCGGTTAAACTTCCAGGCAGCATCTCCTATTCCATTCTGCCTTATACTCCGTTTGCAAAAGCATTTTCAGAACAAGCTAGAAAACAAAATAAAGAACTTCTTTTACATATTCCAATGCAAGCTATAAGTGGGAAAGTTTTAGGACCAGGCGCGCTTACCGAAGAAATGACAAGATCTCAAATTCATGAAACATTAAATAAAGCTCTGAATGAACACCCCTATGTAAAAGGAGTGAACAATCATATGGGATCTTTTTTAACACAAAAGATACAGCCTATGGCCTGGACTATGGAGGTACTACAAGAAAGAGGTTTATATTTTTTAGATAGTAGAACAACAATAAAAAGCCAAGCACAAAATATGGCTAATCTATTTAATGTAAATAATGTTAGCAGACATGTATTTTTGGATAATATCCCCACAGAAAAGCAAATGACATTTCGCATGAAGCAGCTGATCGGAATTGCAAAAAAACGCGATTATGCCATAGCAATTGCCCATCCTTACCCGGAAACCCTAGTATTTCTTCAAAGGGAGCTACCTAAGCTTCAATCACATGGGATCAAGCTCGTGCCTTTATCTCAACTGGTTGATAATAAATACGTGAAACTTGCATCTGTAAAGTAAACGCAAATTAAAGTGAAATAGCATTAAAAAAGTTTGCCCAAAGAGCAAACTTTTTTAATTAAAGTAATATTCAAGTTTGAATTAATTATCAAGCAGTCATCGTTACTTGTAATTTTTTCATTGCTGTTTTTTCTAACTGGCGAATACGCTCAGCCGACACATCATATTTTTGAGCGAGTTCTTGCAATGTTGATTTTTGATCCATTAACCATCGTGAACTTACGATATCTTTTGCACGTTCATCAAGTGTATTAATTGCTGCAAACAAACGGTTTTGAGATTGTTTCTTATACTGATCTTGTTCCACACCATCAGCTAAATCTAAGCTATTATCTGTTAAATACTGAACTGGAGAGTAAGATGTCGCTTCTGATGAATCATCTGTATCGTCAGAACCCATATCAAAAGCCATATCTTGACTGCTCATACGAGATTCCATTTCACGTACTTCTTTTTCACTTACACCGAGTGCATCTGCTACTGTACTTACTTCATCTTGGTTAAACCAACCAAGACGTTTTTTATTTTTTCTTAAATTAAAAAATAATTTACGCTGTGCCTTTGTTGTCGCAACTTTAACAATACGCCAATTTTTTAATACAAACTCATGAATTTCCGCTTTGATCCAATGAACTGCAAATGACACTAAACGCACACCTACTGTTGGATCAAATCGTTTAACCGCTTTCATTAATCCAATATTACCTTCTTGCATTAAATCAGCTTGTGCTAAACCGTAACCTGAATAGCTTTTAGCAATATGAGCTACAAATCTCAAGTGAGATACAATCAGTTGCTTAGCAGCCGATAAATCACCTTCTTGTTGTAATTTAAAAGCCAATGATTTTTCTTCTTCGGCAGTCAGCATAGGGATAGTACCTACTGTTTGTAGGTAAGCTTCATGGCTACCTGCACTTTGAGGAACAGTTAATGCTAATGTATGTAAATTATTGCTCATATTTAACCTCTAGAATCCATCTTTAAATCATGTTAGCACTCTTTCTACAAGAGTGCTAACTTAAATTTAATTGTTTTGACCTAAATGTCAAGCCTTAAGTTCAAATGAATTTTAAACCTTAGGGTAACTAAAGTAGGAAAGTAAAAGTGATAGGTAAAATGTGACAAAACATATTTTTTAGCACCTTACACATTAAAATAACTAACCGCATGATTTTGCTATATTTTATCTGGTTCTATTGTTTTAATATAACGTTTAACAGAAAGGTAAGAGCCAAATAACCCTAATAAAACAGCTAAAACAATAAGATTAGTGAATTCAAAGAAAGATAAGCCTTGTAATAAAAACTCAGCTTGATAAACACCAGCGACTTCAGAAATAGCAGAGCCTAACCACCACATCATCAACTCAATACATATATAAGCAAAAAAACCACCTATAATGCCATACCAAATTCCAGTCCATAAAAATGGGGTTTGAATAAATTGGTTTGTTGCCCCAACCAACTTCATTACTTGAATTTCTTCTTTTTTATCCATAATAGATAATCGTATTGTATTCCCAATTATCAAAATGACAGAGGTAAGTAATAAAAAAGCGATGGTAATAACACTTTCTCGTAATAAGCTCAACAACGCATTTAAACGTTCAAGCCATTCAATATCCAATTTCCCAAAATCAATTTCACGCTCACTTTCTAATTTAATGAGTAGTTTACGTGCTGTTTCTGGCTTAGAATGTCGTTTTGTAGGTGTAACTGAAATAACACTCGGTAAAGGGTTTGAATCTAAATAATCTAACGCCTGACCAAACCCTGAAACCTGCTTAAACTCTTCAAGAGCAACTTCATTTGAAATATAAGTAACATCTGATATTTCTGGATAAAGCTTCAAACGTTTAACTAGGCTTTTTGTTTCTTTATCTGGCAGCCCTTGTTTTACAAACAAAGATATTTCACTGGCATTTTCAAATCCACTACTGACTTGCTGTACATTTTTAACTACTAAATAAAGCGTGGTAGGCAGCGTTAAGCTCACGCCAAGTACAGCAACTGTCATCATAGATGCTGTTGTGGTACGCCATATTTCACCTAAACTATGTACACCCTGACGCATAATATTTAGTACAATAAAGTACCAAGTCATAACTAAAGAAGTATCGGTATTAGAGGCTTGACTCATTCTACTTTTAAACAATAAACTCATGATATATCAGCCTTAAGCGGATCTAACAACAACTTGCCTTTATTCAATGTTAGATTGTGATATTTCATGCGTGCAATTAACCCTAAATCATGAGTCGCTATCAGTACCGTTGTGCCATGCCTATTAAAATCTTCAAACAATTTAAGTATTTCCCAAGATAATTCAGGATCTAAATTACCAGTAGGTTCATCGGCTAATAAAATTGGCGGAGAGTTTACGATAGCACGAGCAATACCAACTCTTTGTTGCTCACCACCGGATAGTGTTTCGGGGTAACATTTGACTTTATTGAGCAAACCTACTTTATCTAAAGCAGCATGCACTCTTTTAGTTATGTTTTTACGATGCATTCCTTCAATAACAAGCGGTAAAGCAACATTATCAAAAACATTATGTCTCGCCAACAGTCTATGATTTTGAAATATCATACCAATATCACGACGAACAAAAGGCACCTGTGTTTTAGATATTGAATTTAAATCAACACCATTGATCATCACATTTCCCGCAGAAGGTCTCTCCATTACACTTATAAGTTTTAGTAATGTGCTTTTCCCTGCCCCACTATGCCCTGTTAAAAAAGCTAACTCTCCTGTTTTAAGGTGAAAATCTACTTTTTCTAGAGCCGTATGACCACCAGGGTATGTTTTACTTACTTGCTGAAAATTTATCATTATTATTTTTTTATTTAAGTTATTTCATTAATTAAGCATTATTTTTGATTTTCTGTATCTTGACTAAATAAAGCTTCGATAAAGTCTTTACTTTTGAAAGGTCTTAAATCATCAATCCCTTCACCAACGCCGATATAGCGAATTGGAATATTAAATTTATCAGCTACAGCAAATATAATACCACCTTTTGCTGTACCATCTAGTTTAGTTAATGTAATACCAGTAAGACCTACCGATTTATTAAATAAATCAACTTGACTAATCGCATTTTGCCCTGTGCCTGCATCTATTGTTAGCATCACTTCATGAGGAGCATTGGGATCTAGTTTTTTCATAACGCGTGAGATTTTTTCAAGCTCAACCATTAAGTGATCTTTATTTTGTAAACGTCCAGCGGTATCCGCAATTAATACATCAATCTTACGTGCTTTAGAAGCTTCAAGTGCATCATAAATAACAGAGGCGCTATCTGCACCAGTATGTTGTGCAATTACGGAGATATCGTTTCTTTCACCCCACACTTGTAATTGTTCAACTGCAGCAGCTCTAAAAGTATCTCCAGCAGCCAACATGACTGATTTTCCTTGTTCTTGAAACTGTTTAGCAAGTTTACCTATGGTAGTTGTTTTACCTACACCATTGACACCTACCATTAAAATAACAAAAGGAGTATGCCCTTCTAACTCAATATCAAGTGGCTTTTCTGCTTGCTCAAGCATATTACCCATATCTTGCTTTAATATCTCATATAGTGCTTCAGCATCTTTAAGTTGTTTACGATCTGCTGTTTTTGTTAACCCATCAATCAATTTAACTGTTGTATCAATACCTAAATCAGCAGTTAATAATTGAGTTTCCAGATCTTCAAATAAATCATCATCTATCTTTTTACCTGAAAAAATATTTGCTAAACCTGAACCTAAGTTTTGTTTGGTTTTAATTAAACTATTTTTAAGTTTACTGAAGAAGCTTTGTTTCTTTTTAGGTGTTGCCACTTTTCCTTGTGCTAAACAACGCTCTGCTTCAATGCGTGCTTGTTCTTGCGCTAATTGTTCTGCTGCTTGCTCAGCCTTTTTTTGCGCTAAACGCTCAGCTTCAATGCGTGCTTGTTCTTGCGCAAACTGTTCTGCTGCTTGCTCAGCCTTTTCTCGCGCTAAACGCTCTGCTTCAATGCGTGCTTGTTCTTGCGCTAATTGTTCTGCTGCTTGCTCAGCCTTTTTTTGCGCTAAACGCTCAGCTTCAATACGTGCTTGTTCTTGCGCAAACTGTTCTGCTGCTTGCTCAGCCTTTTCTCGCGCTAAACGCTCTGCTTCAATGCGTGCTTGTTCTTGCGCTAATTGTTCTGCTGCTTGCTCAGCCTTTTTTTGCGCTAAACGCTCAGCTTCAATACGTGCTTGTTCTTGCGCAAACTGTTCTGCTGCTTGCTCAGCCTTTTCTCGCGCTAAACGCTCTGCTTCAATGCGTGCTTGTTCTTGCGCTAATTGTTCTGCTGCTTGCTCAGCCTTTTTTTGCGCTAAACGCTCAGCTTCAATACGTGCTTGTTCTTGCGCAAACTGTTCTGCTGCTTGCTCAGCCTTTTCTCGCGCTAAACGCTCTGCTTCAATGCGTGCTTGTTCTTGCGCTAATTGTTCTGCTGCTTGCTCAGCCTTTTTTTGCGCTAAACGCTCAGCTTCAATACGTGCTTGTTCTTGCGCAAATTGTTCTGCTGCTTGCTCAGTCTTTTCTTGCGCTAAACGCTCAGTTTTTTTTTGCTCTTCGGCATTTTTTTTGCCGCCAAAACCTAACCAAGAAATAAATTTATTTTTTTTTGCCATGCTTGTTAATAACCACTCAAATAAATCTGATAAAATGTATGCCAAACCACTTCAATATGCTTAATTCAGCTAGAGTTAGAAGTTGTTTGGGTATATATAAACGCAATCTTGCAATGTTAACACTTTCATAGAAGACTTTCACATAAGATGAAAAAAAAGACGACAAAATCAAATAAAAGCAATGCAGGACATATTCGTATTATCAGCGGTCAATATCGCGGTAGAAAACTGCCCATTCAAGATGTTTCTGGATTACGTCCTACAACTGACCGTGTAAAAGAAACTGTTTTTAACTGGCTAATGACGGATGTAAGAGATGCGAAAGTACTCGATTGTTTTTCTGGTTCTGGTGGCTTAGGTTTTGAAGCTTTATCTCGATTTGCAAAAAGTGCTACATTTCTAGAGTTAAATCAAACAGCAGCTAAGCAATTAAAAGATAATTTACAAATTCTTAAAGTAGAAAATGCACAACTTAGAATAGGTGATACATTAAAGTTATTAGAAAAATTAGATGAAAAATTTGACTTAGTATTTGTAGACCCGCCATTTAGACAAGATTTAGCACAAATAAGCTGTCAAAAGTTAGAAGAATTTTCTCTATTAAGTGATAACGCATTAATTTATTTAGAAATAGAAAATGATTTGAAAGGGTTTACAGCACCAAATAATTGGCAATTAATAAAAGAAAAAAACGCAGGACAAGTGAGCTATCGTCTTTATCAAAGATAAAATCTAGGAGCTCACTCTAATCTTACAGTTTTAATAAAAAGGATGAGATTTAATCTGACGGTCTCATCAAATAAGCGATTTATTACTTGCGAATAACAGGTATCCACTAACGAATGTGCATTGCATTCATTGGCCTAAATGGAATTGGAAAGTATGCTGAAAGCAATGATGAATTTGTGATAAAGCCTGGCCTACCATTATTTAGCTGATATAGTTTTTTATAGTCTTCTGAAGCAACATATTCTTTCCAGAATTCAGGTCCATTTTAACGAAATTTTCAAACTCAAAAGTTTTGCTTTTACCTATTATATTGAATTCTGGAACTTCAATTATTTTATAATTCATATTTTCTCCTGCTTTATTGTCCTTAGGGAAGAAGACTCGTTTATACCCAAACCACTTCAAGATGCAGGGTTCAGTTGGAGTTATAAACGCTTTAGACAAGGCATTAATTGCAGAGAATGGTTACTCCCTTTTCAAAATTAATAACGCAGCATAAAGCGTTTATAAACCAACCCTGCGGGGAGTACTGAGCAATCCTGAAACTCGCACTTTGAAGTGGCTTGGGTATATATGAAGAAAGTGAAGTGCCACCTAAGCGAGCTTTACTTGGATTTATTCCGTGTATATTACGAAATGCACGAGTGAAAGTATTCGGAGATTCATACCCAAATTTGAATGCGATATCAACAATACTTTCTTTTGTATTCAACAGTTCAACAGCAGCTAAGGTCAGTTTTCGTCTTCTGATATACTCAGCACAGGTTATATTAAAGTTAGCAAAAAACATACGATGGAAATGATATTTAGAACAACAAGCTTCCTTTACTACATCCTCAATACTGAGGGCACTATTTAAGTTACTCTCGATGTATTCAATTGCTAAATTCATTCGTTGTGAGCAAGTCATATACTCTAGCCTCCTGTAGAGTTATAGTATTTTATCTCTCCAGCCTCGTCTCACCTTTTCTTGCTATTATTAAATAACTTAGGTCAAAATAAATTCAATATCTTTTACATACCTTCACTTGAAAATCTGTTACTCGCAATATTTACTTAAATACTTTTTAAAAATAGGATCACTTACTGCTAATCCTTGTTGTTCTTCAAGTATGTCTTTCAAGATCTGCTGAGAAGTTAAAGGATTTGCCAATACAACTCTAAAAACAACTGTCGGTAATTTATTATATTGAACCGGAGTTAATCGAGTACGTGAAACAAACGAGAATCCTTGTTCCCTTTGTCTTTTTTGAATACTCGCCGTTAAGCGGTTTAATGCAATATAAATATCAAGCTTTGTTTGCTCATCTAGCGCATTTTCACCTTGAGCCAATAAAAGTTTTTTTATTTTTTCTGGTACATATCTGTACGTTAAAATGCACAGTTCTGGCTCAGTAACAACTTCAAAATCATTCGAGGAATGAATTAAATCAGCAAAAAAACGTGCTTTTTCAATGCCTTTATCAATAAGCATTTCATAACCTTCACGTCCTATTATTTTCAGGCATGCATGTACTAACATCGCCATTCCTGGACGACTGCCTTCTAAAGTATGACTACCTAAATCTTTTGAGCCTTTTCTTAAGATATATTCAGCATGATGTTCAATCACATTTGAAGCTTCAGGGTTTTTAAATAATACAAGGCCTGAGCCCATAGGCACATACATTTGTTTATGCGCATCAATGGTAATTGAATCAGCTCTTTCTACACCTTTAAGTAAATGTCTATTATTATTAGACAATAGAGTTGCCCCCCCCCAAGCAGCATCAACATGAAAATGACAATCAAGCTCTTCACTCAAGTCAGCCAATTCAATTAGCGGATCTATATTCCCTGTTTCAGTTGTGCCTGCAACGCCAACAATAGCCATAATTTTAATACCTTGGCTTTCTAATTCATGCGCTTTTTCACGCATAGCGATCACATTAACTTTATTATCTTCAGAAGTTTCAATCGCAACAAAATTATGACGTCCAACACCTAGAATATCAGCGGCTTTACCTAAAGAATAATGCGCTCTTTCTGATACTAAAACTGCTAAACCTTTATAGCCATAATGCAACATAGCAGCCATTAAGCCGTCACTTGTAATACCTTTAAAATCACCATCTGATTTTAATAAACGATTACGTGCTATCCATAATGCAGAGATGTTTGCAATCGTACCGCCAGAGCAAAAAGCTCCCAATGAATTCTTAGCGCTATGCATCCACTTCTGATAAAAGTCATCATCTTGCCCATACACTAAGTGATGCATCATGCCTAATACTTGTCTTTCTAATGGAGTGAAGGCTTTTGACGTTTCTATTTTTACCAGATTTTGATTTAGCCCTACCATTAGCTTAGATAAAGGTAAAACAAAATGTGGTAAAGCAGAAGTCATATGACCAACAAAACTCGGAGCTGCCGTATGAACAGAATGCGCAACTAACTTTTCCATTATAGTATTCGCATGATCAGAAACAAATGTTGGCTGTTCCGGGATTTGTGAATCTTGGAAATCTTTTTCAATTTCATGCAAAGGTTTTTCAATAGCTGCTATATTTTCATTTAAAAAACCAACCAAATTACTTGAAATTTCTTTTTCAATTCTATTTAAAGTAGATCCCGGCGCTTCGGGAGCGGTAAAAATTCGTATTAAACTTTCTTCAGAAGCTATTGCACTGCGCTTTATATTCATTTATTGCTCGTTCATTGACTGTCTTTAAGTAAACTATTTGCTCTAATCGCGGTTAAGATCTTAGCAAATTTCGTTAACTTTACTCAATAATCTTTAAAATGTCTCGTTATAAGCTAAATTTGTCTACCAATTTGTCGCTAAAATCTAAAATATTACTGATTTTCAAATAAAAAATAAACAAAACGATATTAATCAGCTTGGCTAAATAATGAAAATTAGTCATAAAAAAGCGAACTTAAAAGTTCGCTTTTTTATTTTAAATTATAGATTTATAACAAGCCGATGACTTTTTTGACCACTGGCCCAATATTTTCGCTCAAATGGTGTAATTGATTCATCTGAGTAATATAATTCTACTTGAGTTTTGTGCTTAGCGATTTCTAATGCACGCGCAAACTCATCAACATATGTTTTCCAATTACTTCTCAACTCTAATTTACCGCCTAGCTGAATAATATAAGGAAAAACAGCAGCACCGTGCCAACGACGCTGAAGATGTTTCGCCTTTGGCCAAGGATTTGGATATAACAAATAATGATGGCTTATGTTCCACTTTTGCTCAACTGCGAGCCGCCAAAAATCATTTAAATCTGCACGGGCTAAAATATATTGTCCTTCTTCGGCTTGCTTTTTATTTTGAGGAAAATGCCTAACATCGTGCTTTTCTATTCTATGCGCTGATTTATCAATACCGATAATAAGTGCTTTAGGGTACAGCTTTGCAATATTAGCTGTACTTTCACCTACACCACAGCAAGAGTCTAAAATTATATCTCCTGAAAATTTTTTAACTTTGGTATTTATTTCATCAAATGCAATTTGTGTATGTTCACTAATTGGTTTTTTAAATTCAGCATTTAAATGACGTAATACTACTTCATCAAGCTTTTCATTTAAGCCTGTTTGATTAGTTGTAATACTTCTCGAATTAGCTGGATTTGAATTGGATTCATTCATTAATGACGTAGCCCTATGCCTTTTTTAATTAATGTTAATGCAGTTATAAATAACACAGTAATAAATACTGTTAAAACAGTAAACGCGACTGCTAAATTAACATCTGTATAACCTAAAAAACCAAATCTAAAAGCATTTACCATGTAAATAATAGGATTGATTTGCGATACAGTTTGCCAGAAATCAGGTAGTAAAGTAATAGAGTAAAATACACCACCTAAATAAGTTAGTGGCGTTAAAATAAATGTGGGTATTATACTTATATCATCAAAACTATTTGCGAATATCGCATTAATTAATCCGGCTAGTGAAAATACAGCAGAAGTTAAAAATAGAGTTAATACAATAATGCCTAAATTGTGAATTTGAATATCAACAAAGAATAATGAAACACACGTTACAATTAAGCCAACTAATAATCCTCGCGTCATGCCTCCACCCATATAACCTAATACTATGATGTAATTAGGAACCGGTGAGACAAGTAACTCTTCTATACTTTTTTGAAATTTGGTTGAATAAAAGGCTGAAGCCACATTAGAATAAGAATTAGTTATAACCGACATCATAATTAAACCTGGAACGATAAACTCCATGTAATTAAAACCGCCCATTTCACCTATACGTGAACCTATCAAGTTACCAAATATAACAAAATACAAGCTCATCGTAATCGCTGGTGGTACTAAAGTTTGCACCCAAATTCGTAAAAAACGAACACACTCTTTAATCCAAATGCTTTTTAACGCAATTAGGTTACCTGTAAAATCCATTATGCAACCTCACTATTACTTGCTTTGTTTTTATTTAATAAAGAAATAAATAACTCTTCTAATCTGTTTGATTTATTTCGCATACTTAAAACGGTATTCCCTTGTGCACTTAACTGCTCAAAAATACTATTTAACCCTTGAGATTTTACAATATCGACCTCTAAAGTATGATCATCAGACATGCTAAAATCATAACCATTCAGGTTTACTTTTTTGACTGGTTGCTTTAAATCTAAAACGATTGTTTCTTTATCAAGTGTTGCTAATAAAGATTTCATACTCGTATCTTCAACAATGATGCCTTTATCAATAATTGCAATATTTTTACATAGCATTTCTGCTTCTTCTAAATAATGCGTCGTTAATATAATTGTAACGCCTTGATCATTTAGTTCTTGTAAAAAATCCCACATTGAGCGTCTTAATTCAATATCAACACCCGCTGTTGGTTCATCCAAAATCAATACTTTAGGTTCATGCATTAATGCACGGGCGATCATGAGTCTACGTTTCATACCACCCGATAATGTCCGCGCAGCCATATTTTTTTTATCAAAGAGATCTAATTGTTTTAGATACTTTTCGGCACGCTCGAATGCAATATTTCTTGGTACACCGTAATAACCGGCTTGTGTCACCAAAATATTATTTAGCGTTTCAAACATACTAAAGTTAAATTCTTGCGGCACTAAACCTAATTTTGATTTTGCAAGTTCAAGATGAGTGTCAATATCATGACCAAAAATCTCTACCTTACCTTGTGATTTATTCACTAAAGAAGCAATAACACCGATAGTAGTAGACTTACCAGCACCATTAGGGCCTAACAAGGCAAAAAAATCGCCTTTTTTCACTTTCAAATCAATGCCTTTTACGGCCTCAACTCCATTTTTATAGGTTTTTGTCAAACCAGAAATACTAAGCGCAACTGTCATTTTATTCTCTTTTTATGGGCATCAGATACAGATGCTAAAATGAATCACTGAAATACTAGGACTGATAGCCCCAACGTTTTTGAAGGTCATGTTCAATAGATAAATGATCTAAAATTTTACCAACCATAAAATCTACTAAGTCATCAATTGTTTGTGGTTTATGATAAAAACCCGGTGCTGCTGGCATAATCGTTACACCCATTCTTGCCAGTTTTAACATGTTTTCTAAATGAATTTCACTAAATGGCGTTTCTCTAGGCACTAATATGAGTTGCCCTCTTTCTTTGATCACAACATCAGCGCCGCGCTCTAACAAATTGTCAGAAGCACCCATTGCGATTGCAGACACAGTACCTACGCTACAAGGGCATACGATCATTTTTTTAGGTGCAGCAGAGCCAGAAGCAACAGGGCTAAACCAGTTATCTTTACCAAATACTTTTATTTGATCTGTTTTAGCACTTACTAAAGCTGTTAATTGCTCAGTTGCTTTACTCTCATTACCAGAGAGTTTTATGTCAGACTCAGTATCAAGTACTACGCGAGCGGCAGATGAAATCAATACATATACTTGATAATTTTGAGCGACTAAAACTTCCAGCAACCTTAAACCATATGGCGCACCAGATGCACCACTAAAAGCTAAGGTGATTGGTGAATTAAAGTCGGTTTTAGCTTTGTGCATTTGTGATCCCAAATTTATTTTTTAATGCGCTGATCAACTTTTGATGAATACCATTAAAACCACCATTGCTCATAATCAATATATGCTCATCTTGAGCAATATTTTCAAGTACTTTAGCAATTATATCATCGATATTTTGCAAGCAATCTGCATCAATCTCTTTTGCAGCTTGAGCTAATGACCAATTTAAATTTTCAGGTTCAAATAAATATACATTATCAGCATCATTTAACGAGTTAATGAGCGTATTTTGATGAAAACCCATTTTCATAGTGTTTGATCTAGGTTCCAAAATAGCATGTATTTTAGCATTACCCACTTTAGCCCTTAAGCCAGATAAAGTTGTTTTTATTGCAGTTGGATGATGAGCAAAATCATCGTAAACAGTAATATTATTGACCACATCTAATAATTCCATACGACGCTTTGGAGAAATAAATTCGGCTAATGCATCTATTGCATGTTCAACAGAAATACCAACATGTCTCGCGGCTGCAATTGCCATCATGGCATTTTTCACATTATGCTCTCCAATCGCCTGCCAAGTTACTTTGCCTAATAGCTTTGCATCTAATAAAACTTCAAACTCGCTACCATCTTCAGCTAATAAATTATACGACCAATCTTTACCTAATTGCTCGGTATTGCTCCAACAGCCTTTATTGATTACTTGCTCTAACGCTTTATCATCACTTGGCCAAATTGCCTTACCATTTTGGGGTAAAACACGCATTAAATGATGAAATTGTGTTTGAATCGCTGCTAAATCTTTAAAAATATCCGCATGATCAAATTCAAGATTATTGAGAATTAATGTTCTTGGTAAATAATGTACAAACTTACTACGCTTATCAAAGAAAGCGGTATCATATTCATCAGCTTCAATCACAAAAAATGGTGTTTCGCCCAACCTTGCTGAAATACCAAAATTTTGTACAACTCCACCAATTAAAAACCCTGGTTTTAACCCCGCGTATTCCAAAATCCACGCTAGCATGCTTGACGTTGTTGTTTTACCATGTGTTCCAGATACAGCTAGTACCCAACAATTTTGCAATAAATTATGCTTTAACCATTCAGGGCCTGATGTATAAGGTAGCCCTTTTTCTAATACATATTCCACACATGGATTGCCACGACTCATAGCATTACCAATTATCACCATATCTGGTTTTGGTTCGAGCTGTTTTGGGTCATACCCTTGGGTTAATTCAATGCCAATCTCTTCTAATTGAGTACTCATAGGTGGATAAACATTTTGATCTGAGCCTGTTACTGTATGCCCTAAAGATTTAGCCAACGCCGCGATACCACCCATAAAGGTGCCGCAAATACCTAAGATATGAATATGCATAAAGGGTAATTTTTCCTAAAAAAATGCCCGGTAAAAACCGGGCAAATAAAAATATATTATAAAAACATGATTAAATTGGCGAACCTGGTGGCATAGCTAAAGCTTTAAAATCTTTTGGCCATGTTCCAGTATTTAAATACGTTTTAATTTGCTGTGACAAATATACCTTAAACTGGTTATCTGCTGCAGATTTATTTTGCCAAAATGAAACTTCACCTAACTCATCAGCTAAATTTGTTAAGTAATATTTTAGTTGTGCTTGTACTTCTGGTTCTACATCTGCATCTACCGCTTTTTCAGCAACAGCTTTTACCGTTAAATAAGAAATACGTTTTGTAACAAGCCCATGCAAACCAGAACCTTGATTATGTTCAAACACAGTTGTATTTAATTCAGAGATTAAATCACTCAGATTTAAGTTATTAGCTGAGCGTGCGCCTTGCTGATTTAATCTATTTAATCTTTGGCTATTTAATAATAATTTTAAACTATGATTAATTGATGCTTCAGCCAGTGCCATAGCATCTAAAGTAAGGCCTGTTCGACCTTTTATACTTTCTCGTGTTTTGTATTCACCATAAGCTTTAGGCGGAATTAGAGATAAAATAGACTCAGGTAAAACAAGTGTTTTTGCATCAAGGGTTGTTAATAAAGCACTTAAAGCTGCCTGTTGTTTGGTTTTATCTACAACTTGCGCACCTTTGGCATTATCACCTGTTCGTACTTCATAATCATAATCAACCCCAGCAATTAGCTTAGCGACCGCTTGAACTTGAAAGCGATGAAGCAAATACAAAGGTACTAAGACTTCTTCTAATTGAGACAGTGCCGTACCCGATTTAATATTATTTAAGCCAAACTGATTGAGCGCTTTTTCACGTATCGATAATAAGCGAGCCAACTCAATATCAGGTGCATTCCCATTATCCCAAAGATGCGCAGTAGGATGAGCACTGCCCGTAGATCTTGCATCTGGATCTGATATAAATTCTAATTCATTATCTTTGTTTTCAGCCAAAATTCCAGCTAAAGCATCTGCTTCATTTTGTGCAAATTCACTATAACCATATTTAATTACTTGCGTATCCCACTCTCCCATTCCTGTAGCATAGCCAACTTCGGTATTTAAACTGCCATTATCATTAAAGCTAATTAATGGATGCGGATAATCCATTACAGAAGCGCGATTTTTAATAGAAGATGAGAAGTTATGCGCGATACCTAATGTATGACCTACTTCGTGTGCACTTAGCTGTCGAATACGATCAAGTGCCATTTTATGTAATTGCGCTCTTACAGGATCATCACTTAATTCATTGCCTGTTTTATATGGAGCTGATAATGACTCAGCTAACAGAATATCTTGGCGGACACGTAAAGAACCTAAAGTAACATGACCTTTTATAATTTCACCTGTGCGTGGATCGATTACTGATGAACCATATGACCAACCTCGAGTTGCACGATGTACCCATTGAATGACGTTATATCGAATATCCATAGGATCTACATGTTCAGGTAATATTTTGAGAATAAAAGCATTTTTAAAGCCTGCGGCTGTAAAAGCATCATCCCACCAGCGAGCGCCATCTAGCAATGCAGTACGAACAGGTTCCGGTACAGCGGAATCTAAATAATAAGTGATCGGTTCTACTGGCTCACTCATTTTTTTACTTGGATCTTTTTTAATTAAACGATGGCGAGGAATGTAACGTACAAACATCGACTCACCCAAAGGTGCTGCATAATTTTTATGTTCTACGCTCCAATAGCCTGATTGTGGGTGGAATGTACGAGGCTGATAGTTATCATCTGGCAGTTCAATTAAAGAATGATGTAGATTTAAGCTAATAGAATAAGGGTCTGCGGATACTTGACGAATATACTCGCCAGGTTTTGAGCCCTTAAAAGTAATAACAGCTTCAAGTTCTGTATTTTTAACAAAAGATTTTGAACGTTGCATATATACGGCACTGCGACTTGCATCTACAGAATAACTACCTTGTTTGCGACTCGATAATTGACGAGATACTCCATGCACATCAGATAATAAATAAGGTGTGTAATCAATTAATATACTTTTGTCGTTTTGGGCTGATATTTTAAAGCCATATAAGATACTTGAAGCAAATGCTTCTTTAATACTTTGTTGCTCTGCTTTATTTGAAGTATTAGCGCGATAATAAGTATTTAACTGCCTAAGCATTACCTTATTACCCATTCTTTCAAACTGAACGAAACGCGTTTCTCCCATTTGCCCACGATCTAACCCAATATCATTTGATCCTAAACCATATGGTAAACTTTGTTGTAATAAAAAGGGTTGTGTCAACTTATCTAATTTCAGGTATAAGTTTCCGCTATTGTCATCATAAAAAAATGTAAAATAGCCGGGATATCTATTCATATCCTTGGTAAAATCGTCAATAGATTTAAGTGCGGCGTGTGCTTGAGTTACAATAGATAACAACAAGAGTGAAGTTAAAAGTACAAAAGACTTAAGTTTTAGCATAGTTTTATCTTTTATTTTTATAGTTTAAATTAATTTCAAGTTTGATATTTTAAGTTCATAACTTAAAAACATTGTTAGAATGATACACAATATACAGAATTATCAAACAAGTTTATCAACCAGCGTTACTGATTTTGCACTTTCACTATTGCAAAAATCATAAATACAATTAGCTTTCAGGAATTAAAAATGCGTAGATTACCACCAGTATTGCTTGAAGACGGCTGTCCAAGAGAATTACTATCTTTGATCCGAACAACCCTTGCTGCCTGTAAAGAGATTTCATTCAGAGTGGGTCAAGGTGCATTATCAGGCGTACTTGGTTCAACATTAGATGAAAATATTCAAGGTGAAACCCAAAAAAAATTAGATGTACTTTCAAATCAGTTATTGAAAGACATTTTATTAGAGTCTGGCTACGTAAAAGCAATTGCTTCTGAAGAAGAAGACTACACAGTTGCAGGTAACCCTAATGCTAAATATATTGTATCTTTTGATCCATTAGATGGTTCTTCAAATATCGATATTAACTCACTAGTAGGTACTATCTTTTCTATTATGGAAGCGCCAGAGGGATCTGATGCCGCAGACCCAACTATTTTCATGCAATCAGGTAGAAAACAAGTTGCCGCAGGTTATGTATTATATGGTCCATCAACGATGTTGGCATTAACAACAGGTAAGGCAACACGTTTATATACTTTAGATAAAACACACGGTAGCTTCTTATTAACAGAGGAATCTGTAAAGATCCCAGCTGATACACAAGAGTTTGCTATAAATATGTCAAACCAAATACATTGGCATGCACCAATGCAAAACTACATAAATGATTTACTTGCTGGTGATACAGGTCCTCGCGCTAAAAACTTCAACATGCGTTGGATTGCAGCTATGGTAGGCGACGTGCATCGTGTTTTATGTCGTGGTGGTATTTTCACTTACCCTACAGATACTAAAGATCCTAAAAAGCCAAATAAATTACGTTTATTATACGAAGCAAACCCAATGGCAATGTTAGTTGAAAATGCTGGCGGTTTAGCAATTGCAAATGGTCAGCCAATTTTAGATATTCAACCTGATGCAATTCACCAAAGAGTTGAAGTGATATTAGGCTCTAAAAACGAAGTTGAAAAATGCTTAAGCTATTATAAATAAGCGAGCCGTTTTACTAAAAAGGAAGTTATTGCTTCCTTTTAAATGTCTAAACTTCCTCATTTTTAATAATCAAAAACAATTACCTGTTGAAATTAAATCACTTTTGTACTTAACATACACTCTACTTTTAAAAGATAATCTCGCTTATACCCAAGCCACTTCAAGATGTGAAGTTCAGGACTGCTGAGCAATTCATGATCTAGGCGCATCTTTGCATTAATGGTTACTCCCTTAAAAAAAGATGGACCGGCAATATGCTCCTGCATTGCTCTAGTACCTACATCCATGCAGGCAACAACGAGCATGATTTGCTCAGAAGTCCCTGTAAGGTTGGTTTATAAATACTTTATGCAGCGTTATTGATTTTGAAAAGGGAATAACCATGTTCTTCAATCAATGCCTTGCCTAAAGCATTTCTAATTCCAACTGAATCCTGCATCTTGAAGTGGTTTGGGTATATAACATAATATAACATCATATAATACCTACACTTCCTTTATACCCGTGTACTTGGAAATTCAGGTTTCAGAGTTTGGATAGGATACGAGTACAAGGCATGATTTGTAATTCATAGTAATTCCCTTATGATGAATCATAACGCCGTAATCGTTTTCTACCCAAACTCCGCAGGGCAAGACGATAA
>NZ_NQMR01000070.1 GCF_002276045.1 Pseudoalteromonas sp. NBT06-2
CGATAAGCCGCAATCAAAATTTCTGAAAATCATTTTTTGTAGTACTTTCTTAAACCAAGCGGAATAATTCTGCTATACCTTTTAATGATTGGGATGGGATTAATGTTTTTTGACTCTATTTATTCATTCTTATGAACACATATAGTTATGACGACTTATAAAAAAGCCGTCATAACTTCTTTTTTATTCAGGTATATAGATTATTTCTCCATTATCTAATTGATAAGCCGCTCCCACGCGTTTACCTTTTCCCTGAGCACTTGTGGTAGATTCTTGTGCTTGATAACGCACAATCTTACCATTTTCTTTTGTTATTATTTGCATATCATCTTTACCAGGGTTTTTAACCATAGTGAAGCTGTCGTTAAATAGCATATCAGCAACATCAAGGTAACTTACTAAAGCGACCATCAAAGCAACAGAAAATACCATTGCTACATCGAACAGGTTTCCAACACTGTTCATTGGATTTAAATCATCATTATCACCAATCAGTCGGCGTCTTACTCTTTTATCTCTCATTGCTTTGACGCCTTAAAATCCAACAAATAATCGAGCAATGCTAATTCCTTAATTACTTGCCTTTTATTAATTTGATATAAAATAAATCCGATAGCACCAATAATTAAACCAATAACCGTTGTGGTGAAAGCGATTTGCATTTGTGATGCCAGTTGTTCAATATTTCCCTCTGCAAGTCCCTGTAAAGCAGGGCCCATAGGAATTAACGTGCCCATCAAACCAGTGATCGGTCCTAATTTTGCCAAATTGCTATACCGACACATCATCTTGTCGCTTTTAGTTTCAAATTGAGTGATTAAGTAACTACCATAAGCAATATCCGTTAAATCTAATAACGCTTTCACACTGTTTATGCACTGAAGTTGTAAGCAGCTAGGCGAAAAAGGAAAATCTGTCGAATTTACATTCATATTAGTACGCAATTTATCTGTTAAATGATCTATCGTACTATGATGATTTTTTTCGACTAAAATCTGACGGCCTAGCGCCATCACACTTTGTATAAACATGAATAATAAAAAGGCAATACAAGGGATAAGTAAACCCGATGTAAGCCAATATAATGAGTCTTGCAATAAATTCATTGTTGTTCCTAAGTAAATTATTTAAATTTCCAAAACATCTTTTCAATGTCACCTAAAATGAGTCAACGTTAGCTAAAACGCAATAATGATATGTTGCCCATTTAATCGATGATGTGCTTATACACGCTTTCGTTGATTGTATAAGTTATAAAGATATGTCAATGAGTACCCTACACATAACAATACCAATACAGTGATTGAACAATACACCAGTGCACGATAGTCAGGGGTGATCTCTAGTTGACGTGTCAGTGGCCATTTTGATGTTTGTAGCCATATTATGGCCACCGCGCTAAGTATTAATACCTTATCTAAAAACTCATATTTTAAGGACACTGTCGTTGTTAGTAATACAACACCTGAAACAACTAAACCAAAAACAAAGCCCTGAACTGTAAACGATAAACTGAACCATCCCATTTGGTAAAACAGCATTTGACCGTAGATAATCGCCCCTATCACACTCAACAGAGGCAGCTTGTAGTTCTTATTTAAAAAACAAGTGAGTAAGGTTTCCAGTAACACAATTACACACACTAACTCTAGTTCTGAGTATATTTTTTGCTGTAAAACAGTCACACTTTGCATCACCAAATATTCACTTAAAATAGTGCATAGTAAAGGGGGAAACACGATGATCAATCCAATAATCCAAGCATTAAAAGTGTCTTTCAATTGATAACCCTGTAACACAATGGCGAGCAGAATGAGTAAGATTAACCATTTATCAAGGCTGAACATTTTTTCGCCCTAACAAAGATATAATCAAACCTGCAATCGAGAAAAACAATAAAACCCACACTGTTGTACTAAGTGTATCTGCTTTTACTTGTTTATTATCTATTGCTTGTTGTGCTTTATTTTCTACTAAATCACTCACATCATTATCTCCTGATTGAGTATTAGTATTCTGGTATACTTTTGACTTTAATGGCTGCTCTTGCAAAACCAAACCTTTACTGACATCTCTTCCAATTTGTGCGGCATCAAGTTGCTTCTGATAACTTTCAATCAGAACTGGTTGTGTTAGTTTAGATTTAATAAAATCTTGAAGTAATGGGTTACCACATGTAAATGTGCCACAGCCAGCTTGATGCTCCTGCACTAATCTCGCATGTAAATCAGCTAAAGATTTAAGCTGTTTCTCGCTGGCCTGCCAAAGCCCTTTGCGCGCAGTTTCTAACATTACACCACTCATTTCCTGTAATGCAAAAGGGTTTTCTCGTGCAAAGAACTGTTTCAAATTCATGTTATTAATATCCTCAACATAAACTTGATATAGCTTATCCCAAACGACATCGTCAATGGCATCTGGTTTCATTACATTCCACCCAAAAGTATTGCGAAAAGTTTCAGCAAAATGCTCTGCGCTACTTGCTTCACCATTTATCATTGCTTTAATATATTTAGGGTTAAGCAAGGTTGTGCGCATCTCAGTCCAAAGCGCTTGGTTTAGCGTTTGTAAATTTGTATTATTGGGGTTTCTGAAATCATTAAAGTAGGCTTTTGGATCATTACCTGTCACTTCACGCACAGCTAAGTTAAGCCCTCCCATAAACTCATAAACATGATCTAAACTTAACATTCCCCAAGTATTACTGCTTCGAGGCTGTATCACAATTTCAGTATTTTGCAGCGCAGCTTCAAAAAGATGTGGAACAAACTCCCCCCAACTTTTATCATCTGCATAAACTGCTCCCATATTATTAATGTATTGTTTTGCAATTTGGCTGTCAGTTTCCCAACTTGCACCTTGTTCAACATGACTCATAATGCCTGTGCCATATGCACCATTAGCACCTCCAAAACTCCGTCTATAGGCATTATTTCGCGCCACTAAAGGCGCAATACCTTTATCGAGCAAATATTGCTCAGCATCAACAACGCCATTAGCAACAAAATTTGGATAAACATCATCATTTGCTTTAGCTGCCATTACTACAGCTTGTTCTATCAGAGCCAATCGAGAAGCGGCCAAATCTCTTAACTGCCCAGCCGATTGAACCACAATATCTATACGTGGCCGACCTAATGTTTTGCTATCTATCAAACGTAAAGTGGTAACTCGACCAAAGGGATCTCTTACAGGTTCAACCCCCAATAAATATAATATTTCTGCGATTGTGGCGCCATGGGAGTGAATAAATTCACTTGGCCATAAGGTAAAGCTCACCTTTTTAGGATAGCTTCCCGTTTCTTCCTGATGTGTATTCAGTAACATTTGTGCAAGTTTTTTCCCCACACTCCAAGCCGCGATACTCGGCGTTTTTTCGGCATCAATTGAAAACATATTTCTGCCAGTAGGCAATGCGGCAGGATTTACAATTGGATCTCCACCTGAGCTAGGTAAAATATAACCGCCATTAAATGCATTATTAAACGCATCCATTTCATTTTGAGCTCCTTGTAATAAATGAAGGCGATATTGGTTTACATTTGCTAAAGTTTGTTCAAACAATTGCTTCGTTTGCTCAAGTTGTTGCTGTACTTTTAGATCAACAGGCCCCACATTCATTTTTGCATCAGATAAACGATTGTCTTTAATGATTTCATTAACCATTTTTTGGCTATTACCACCGTTTAATACCTGTTCGATCCAATTTTTAGCTCTTTGTCTAAGCGCTTTATCATCTATTTTCTTTAGTTGATAATGTAGTGCCATTTCGGTATATTTTTTAGCCAATGTATCTATTACTATAAGCATTGCTGTTTGTTTTGCTTGATTTTGGGTAAATGGTTTTCCTAAGGTATATAGCCCCTCGGTAATTTTACTTTGTGCAATTGTTTCTAACCATTTAATAACCGGCTCAAGAACCTGTTGTTGCCATAAATCTTGTTGCAAAGATAGTTGCTGTATTGTCAATTGCAGGTCTTGATTTAGCTCTAAAGACATAATTAAATTATTTATTTGTTTTGCCAACGCTTGCTTTACGGCACCACTGGTTAATTGATATTCATTTATACTATCTGCTAAGGTTTTAAGTTCACTGTAAAGACCTGACTCTTGAAATGGTGGTGTTAAATGAGACAGAACAGTTGCATAAGTACGCCGTTTAGCAATGATTGCTTCACCTACATTACTCATTGTGTACACATAAAAATGCGGCGTATCACCTATTAGCGCATCTGCCCAATCGAACGATGATAGTGCAACTTGTTTACCACGGGTAAACTCTAAACTGCCGTGCGTTCCATAATGCACAATTGCATCAGCTTTAAATATCTCTTTGATCCACATATAGGGTGCAACATAACTATGTGGAGGGGCCTCATCTGTACCATGAACGAGTTTAAAGCTATCTTCACCTAACCCTGGCAGGGGTTGTGGTAATAATACAATGTTGCCATATTGTAGACGCGCAACACCTAAAAAAGGCTTGCCTGATTGGTGAGTTACCATAAAGTTACCTGGTGGTTTGCCAAACTTTTCACTTATTTGTTCACACATCCCTTTTGATAACTGCGTATAACACCATTTACTATAGGTAGCTACATCAATTAAAGCGGGATCTGCTTGCTCAAAGAATTGACTTAATAAACCTTTAGCATACGGTGCCATAACAGCACCTTGTCGATTTATGTCTTTTTTAAATTGTTGGTAATCATCTGGTAAAGAGCCTAAATCATATCCTTCATTTTTTAATTGATGCAGTGTATTAAATAAAGAAGGAACAACCTCCATATTGCCAGCAACCAAAGCATTTTTACCTGGGCCTTTAAAATACACTATCGCCAGCTTTTTTTTACTTTTTTGCGCATCTTTTAAAATAAACCATTGTTCAATCATATCAATGAAAGAATTTAAACGTTTTGGGATTGCTTTAAATATTTGTAAGTTCTGTTTGTCAGTAAACTGGGCATTAATAACATAGGGTACAACAGCACCATCTATTTCTGGCATAACGATATTCATAGTTAACATGCCACCACGATAACCTTGTGGATTATTTCGCCACGTTTTATGATTTTCAAACACAGACAAAGGAGCAAAAAGTGGGATGTTTTGTGACCGTAACCAATCAACAGCCGAAGAACCACTGCCTAATTGCAAACGTCCATGTGGCATCATTATCACAGCATCAGGCTTAATATCTTTTAACATATTCAGTCTGCGTTTTCGACTAGCCACTGGATAAACACGCATTCCCGCTTTTTCTAATTGATTAATTAATGCATCTAGATGATCTCGATTTGCATTAAAAGGCCCTGGCACACTGGTTAACAATGCGATTTTTTTACCATTAGGATTATATTGCGGTAGAGTTTGATAATACGTTTGATAATCTGCAACTTCTGTAAATTTTTTACTTTCATCTAGGTGGAACAAAACATCCCTATCAATCTTTTGAACTGGTTCTGCTGGTTCAACTCCAAAAGACTTATCATCTAAAATGGTACGGCTATAACGCAATAATTGTTTATAGTTAAAACTACCACCAAAACCTAAGTAAGCTGTTATTTTTGAGTAGTTTTCTTCATTTAAATTTGTAATATCCATTTTTGGATTATTAACTGCTTGAACGACTATTTTCACGCCAGCCTCTGAAGCATTTTTAAATGCTTCAATTTGGTGCTGATTTAATGATAAACCACGACCAAAAAGGTAAATCACATCATAATTTTGATATTCATCTACTGCTGATTTTTCAATTTTATCAATTTTAATCCAATCGTTTTCATTCGCTTTAATCATTCTTGCTATTTGAAAATCTCGGTAATTTATTAAGCCCACTTTCGTAGGAGATATAAATTCTTGATATATATAGGTAGCCACGAGAGCAAATAATATGGCTACTAATATAGCCCTTATATTGTTAATCATCTGTTTAAACATAAAAATTTCCTGATCACAAAAAATATGGCGGCAAAGCCGCCAAAGTTAAACTAAAAGCTATAATTTGCATTCAGTGATAAATTTCTACCAGATGCCACTGTTGCATCTAGGTTTCCTGTAGCATCTCTTCCTTTGTTATGTGACTCCCAATATTTTTTATCAAATGCATTATAAATACCCAAAGATAATGACATTTCGTTATTTGGTGTGTAGCGAATAGCAAGATCTTGTACCGCATAACCTGCAGGCTCAAATGCAGGTAAAGGACGGCCATGGCGTTTTAATGACTCTGCACCATCAGCCTTACTGATACCACGAATATGCCAATCAAACTGCCATTGCGCATTAGGTCTTAATGCAAAGCCGATTACTGCACTATTAGGCGAAACACTATTTAGACCTGAGTCATCTAATTTATTTTCACCATCAATTATGCTAATAGCTGCTTTAAGATCACCGCTCCAGCCTTGAGGTAAATACTGATCGATTATCAAACTTCCTGTTAACTCAAGCCCTTTAATATTAACTTCGCTTACATTTTTGTATTGTATTTGTCTAATCGCCGTTCTACCTGTAAATACAGGGAGTAATTCTCGATAACCAATTGTTTTGCTGTCAATAAAATCATCATATTGATTGTCATAAGCTGATATTTCTATACTGCCAACTTGATTATTCCAGCGAACACCTAATTCTATTCCGCGACTCTCTTCAGATGATAAATCATTATTTGGTACTATTTCATGGGGTACACCTGGTACAGGTATCAAGATAGATTTACTTTTGTATTGCTGGGCGATTGGTGGTGCTCTAAATCCAGTTGAATAATGACTAAATAATGACGTTTGCTCTGAAATATTCCAAACGACGCCTAAATGAGGTGATATTGAATCATCAGAGAAGGTTTTTGTTGTGGCATTAGCACGATTAAAGTTTTGGTAAGCTTCATCGGGATCTGGCTTATTCTCAAAATAGTCATATCGAATACCAGTGACTATTTTTATGTTATCTGTCAATTGAAAATAATCTTGGAAAAATGCGCCATATTGAGATATATCCGCATCTGGAAAAGATTTCCCTGGATAGCTATAACCATTAATAATGTTAGTTGATATACCTGAGTTTAAATCTTTTTGCTCTATATATGTTGGCCGAGAAAGCGTTTTATTTATTAGATCAATCCCCACTAAAATATGATGATTATTAATTTCTTTCTCTACAAGTAAGTTCAAACCAACTTGATCTTGTTTAAACTCTTCCCACTCAAACTCAATTGTATTTCTCGAAAAATCACTTTGTTGGCTTAGATCCGGTGCCTGAACGTGTTCTTGTTCATATTGCTCATAATTTGATTTTTGATAGTCTATTTGCCATTGCATTTTATCTACAAAACCTAAATCAAATATCTGATGCTTAATTCCTGCACGAAAAACAGATGATTGATCGTTAGCTGTTGATAATATAATGACAGAACCCGGTGGCCCTTTTATTGGACCTATATTGGTATTTAAGGTGTTATCAGCTTCTTGCTTAAAATAATCAGCTATTAAATCAATTACCTGATTATCACTTGGTCTATACTTCCATTTTAACAAAATACTATTTGATTCACCGTCTTTCGGATTGGTAACAAAATCACTATTGATATCTGTTTCTTGAAAATCTTGATGCTGTAATTGAACAAGTACTGAGCCACCAGCTGCTTTGCCTACTACACTTGTACCTAACCTATATCGTTCATCTTGTGAAAAGTAGCCAGCATTAACAGACTGCCTAACAGTGCCATCACTTTGCTCTAGTAAAGATTCAGGATCTGCTGATGTCATTAATACAACTCCCCCTAATGCATTACTGCCATATAGTGCTGATGCAGGACCTTTTAATATTTCTACTTGTTGTAAGTTAAATGGATCAAAATTACCTCGTCCTTGAGATGTACCTGCTGAACCAAAACCTTCTGGCATCACTATTCCGTCTTTAACAACTAATACGCGGTTACCGCCAATACCACGGATATTAATATTTGCATCGCCATGCCTATCACCAGATTTTTCGACTGTGATCCCTGCTTGATAACGAAGTAAGTCGCTTAATTTGTTTGGTGCAAGCTGCTCTATTTCCTTTTTATTAATAACTGAAATACTCGCAGGTATTTCATTTATTGTTGATTGAATTCTAGAAACTGATACTTCTATCTGTTCAATATCATCTGAATATGAATTAAACGCGATTGAATATAGTAATGATGCTGATACCGCTTTTGCTAATGGATTTAATTTTAACTTTGAAAAAATGTTCATATTTGCCTTTTGTTATATTATAACATCCCGATTTGTTATGTTATAATATAACAACAAGGAGCACAATGTCGTTTTGATTAATTTCATTAGAAACTAATTCCCTATTAATGACGATATTAAAAATATTTTTATCATAGGGATCATTTAATTGGAT
This sequence comes from Pseudoalteromonas sp. NBT06-2, assembly GCF_002276045.1. GTDB lineage: Bacteria > Pseudomonadota > Gammaproteobacteria > Enterobacterales > Alteromonadaceae > Pseudoalteromonas. Next base: position 8,395 of record NZ_NQMR01000070.1, read on the forward strand.
GTGCAGCAAAACAAGCAGTTGCTTCTCTTGAGAGTGCGTTTGGTAATGGAAAATTTACTTAACTATGTTTCATAATGATAAAATTTAATTCAAAAAAAACCTCACTATAATTAAAAGTGAGGCTTTGTATTCAAATGAATACGATCTTTAACAGTCAGAAAAATCTTAATTTTTGTTAACTTTTATTTTATAAAAAATACTGTACAACACAGGGACTGCAATCATAGTCAAAATTGTAGCAAATGCTAACCCGCCCATTATGGTTACTGACATATCAGCAAAAAATGGGTCAAATACCAGCGGCATCACTCCTAAAATGGTTGTAATAGCAGCCAGCGATACTGGACGCAAACGACTTAAACTCGCTTCAACAATAGCAACCGCCTTTTCCTTTCCTTCGTCAATTTGAAGATCAATTTCTTCAAGTAGTACAATCGCATTTTTAATTAACATGCCAAATAAACTTAAAAATCCAAGTAATGACATAAAACCAAACGGCATATCAGCTAACAATAAACCTGCTACCACACCTACAACAGCCATAGGCACAATTAACCAAATGATTAAAGGTTGTCTTACACGACCAAAAAGCAATACACTGACAATAAACATGATTAAAAAGCCCAAAGGTAAACCTTGACCTAATGCAGCCTGTGCATCACGTGAAGATTCATATTCACCTCCCCATTCAAGTTTATAACCATCTGGTAATTCAATTGCGTCTATTAATGGTTTAATACGAGAGAAAGCTTCACCTGTTGTTTCTTGGTAGCCAGCCTCAGCTTTAACAGTGAGTGTTCTAACACGATCACGACGGTTGATCAGTAACTCTTCACTTTGATAATTTATATTACCGCTTATTTGCTTAAAAGGAATATAAGTACGTTGACTACTACTCCAAACTAAACTATTTTCTAAGCCAAATAACTTATCTTGAGATTGATGCTGATTTTTTGCCACTATAGGATATAAATAATCACCATCTTGAAGTTGACCAATTTTAAGTCCATCTGTATAAAGTTTAACTGCATCACTAAAGTCACTACGACTTACGCCTGCAACCCCTGCTGCAATATCGTCAAATTCTGGAATAAGTACAATCCCTTTTTCGCGCCAATCATCTCTAATATCTCTAATTAAACCATCTTCACGAAATATTGTTTTAGCCTGCTCGGATAAGCTGCGTAAAATTTCAGGATCATGTCCAGAAAACCTTGCTTGAATTTTTGCACCCGCACCAGGTCCAAACTGCATTACTTCTGCAAAATACTCCACATTAGGGTTACTTTGCCTTAATTTATCTGAAATTTCTTTCGCTAATCTAGAGATCTCGGCAGCATTCTTTGCTCTAACAAGATATAAACCATAACTTTCGTTAGGCATTTCGGGACCAAAAACTAACGTAAACCTTGCTGAACTTTCACCTATAAAAGTAGATAATGACTCAACGCCTTTTGTTTCAAGGATCAAGCTCTCGCCTGCTTTCATGTGTTTTTCTGTCGCTCTTATATCTGAGTCTTGAGCGCCCCAGTAATGAACAAAAAATACAGGGGTATTTGAAGGCGGAAAGAATCCTTGTTTGATTAAACCAAAGCTTGCATATGCACCAATTGTAATAGCAATTAAAGTGGCTAAAGTTAAACCACGCCAATGAAGAGCTGCCCTAAGTACAATTAAATAACCTCGGTGCAAAAAAGAGTGCGTTTCTTGCTCTTGTGTTATTTTACCCACTTTATAAAAATAACGGCCTAATAATGGTGTTAAAGAGACAGCTAATACCCAACTCAACATTAGTGATATTAAAACAACAGCATAAAGTGAAAATAAAAACTCACCTGTCGCATCATCTGATAAACCTATACCTGAAAACGCTGCTATACCAATGATAGTGGCACCTAACAATGGCCATTGCGTTCGTTTTACAATAAAACTCGCTGACTCTAAGGCTGATTTCCCTTTTTCCATTCGCAACATCATGCCTTCGGCTACAACAATGGCATTATCCACTAACATACCCATCGCAATGACCATAGCTCCAAGGGAAATACGCTGCAACTGTAAATCGTACAACCACATAATTAATACAGTACCTAATACAGTAATTAATAAAGTGCCCCCGACAACAATACCTGAACGCCACCCCATAAAAATACATAAAGCAATTGTTACTACCGCAACAGATAATTCTAAGTTGAAAATAAAACCATCAACTGATTTTTCAACAACTTTAGCCTGATCATATATAGAAGCAACATTAATTCCTGCAGGTAACTGTTTAAGTACTTGTGCTAATTTTGCTTCTATTTTTTCACCCACTTTAACTATGTTGATATCATTTTGAGCAGAAATACCTAAAGTAATAGCTGGATGGCCATTATATCTTTTCAAACCACTCGGGATGTCAACTGCTTGAATAGAAAGTTTAGCGATATCTTTAATTTTAATTGAGGCATTTCTACCCGGTAATACAATTGATAAATTCTCTATTTCTTCTACGCGATTCGTGGAGCTTTCAACTGGAATTCTAATTTGTTTATCATCAACATAAAGGCGACCTCCAACAAAAGGTTTTAAATTACTCGCCAAAACTTGTTTTATTTCTGGAAAAGATAAACCCAACCCTGCAATTTGATAACTGTCAATCTCAGCAACAATTTGCTCTTGTATGATCCCTTCAACTTGAACCTTAGCAACCCCCTCTACGGCAAGTAACTCTCTACGGATTGTTCGAGAAAACTCTCTCATTTGATAAGCTGTAAAATCTGGTGCTGTTAATGAATAATAAATACCATACACATCACCAAAATCATCTATTACAACGGGTGCACTCGCCCCAAGAGGCAATGAACCTTGTATATCTCGTAATCGTTTTCTTAATTCATCCCATATTTGAGGTAATAACGGTCCATCAATCGTTGGTTTAACTTCCATTGTCACACGAGAAAATCCCGGCTTGCTGACAGACTCTAACTTATCCAGTTGCCACATTTGCTGAAGTGCAATTTCGACTTGTTCTGTGACTTCTCTTTCTACTTTTTCGGCACTGGCACCTGGATAATATGTAAAAATAACAGCTTGTTTAATGGTAAAAGCAGGATCTTCTAATCGTCCTATTTTACCCATAGCAATTACACCCCCTATTATAAAACAGAGTGCGATAAGCCATATATTTATTGGTTTTGTTAAAGAATAACGTGCGATATCCATATTAATATTCTGCCTTATATTCTTTAACTTTAAGCCCTTTACTCATTTGATTAACAGCAGCAGATACTATTTTGTCTCCGACATTTACACCGCTTGATACCACTGCAAACTTCCCTTTTAAACTTGCTATTTCAACAGATATTGGTTGCACATCATGGGTTTTTGGATTGAACTTCCAAACTTTAAAACCTTTATTTTTATCTCCCATAAGTGATTTGATTGGGATCAAAATAGCACTGTATTGTTCACTCATATTTTCAATTTTTACACTGGCTCTAGAGCCGGGATAAAATAAATTGCTTATCTTGCCATCTAACGCAAAAGTAACACCATAGGTTTGTGTTATCGGGTTAGGAGATGTTTTATGCTCAACATAATAAATATCAAATATATTTTGTTCCTGACCAATAATATACGCAGTCGCTTTTATGTTACGGTTTCCTGCGTTGGCAGTCATGACTCGCTCTGGCACATCAAATGTAAAGTAAAGCTTAGATCGGTCCTGTAAATTGGCGATTGTATCTCCTGCCGTGATATAACTATTGTTTTCAATATGTCTTGTTCCTACGATTGCATCAAAAGGCGCTTTAATTATTGTATAGCTCAAATCTTGTTTTGCATTAGCGAGTGCCAATTCTGTTATTGCGTATTGAGACTTAGCATCATCAAATGTACTTTGAGAAGCGACATTTTTTTTGAAAACTTCTTCAATTCTCGCTAAGTTTCGTACTGCATCTTCAAATCTTATTTTCGCTTCAGAAACTCTACGCTCGAAAGGCGCAGGGTCAATACGTGCTAATATTTCACCCTTTACTACAGAGCTGCCCTCAACAAGATTTTCAAAAGTTAATCTTCCTGATACTTGAAATTTAAGATCGACACTCTTAACCGCTGATACTGTTGCAGGAAATTCGTATTCACTTGCAACATCGACTTGTTTAGTTTTGAACAGTTGAACAACAACGGGTTCTTGAGTGTTAGTTTCCTTTGCTGGTTCAGAACAAGCTTGCAAACATAAAAGTAAAACACCTATAAATATTCGATTCACAATATCTCCAAATTACTATCATTACTAAGGTATTTATTACCCAAGCGGTCTATTTTGTGCAACTATAGCAATAAGTTTACACATTTACAATAAATGTAAACCTGTTGAGTAACGATCAATTGTAAGTTAAAATTGTTAAATAAAACCTTTATCAAACGAGAAATTAATTTTGCTTAGCTCTAGAGAGAAAATTCTTATAAGTGCAACTGAGTGTTTTTTTCAACATGGTTATGCCACCGCTAATATATCTATGGTAGCAAGATATGCTGAAATTTCCCGAGTGACAATACATAAACAGTTTAGAAGTAAAGAGACGCTTTTTCGCGCCGTTGTAGAAAAATACATAGCAGATAATAATATTCTTTTAAATGAATACAGACTTTCATCAGAAGACTTTTGGACTGAAACAGAAACCTTTATTCTAAAGAGATGTGATGGTTTATTTGAGGAAGTATCAAGCTCATTAATACGCACAGACCTACTGCATGCTGGTCAGAGCTACTGCCAAGATATCATTAGTGAAAATGAGCTAAAAGTACGTGAAATAATAAGCACTAGGATCATTAATGAAGTAAAAAATAAACGCATGACTTTAAAAAAGATAAATATCACAGTGGAAGAATTTGCCCGTGTTATAGAGACAGCCCCCTTTGGATTGGCACTTTCTAGTACGGAAGAAGATAACCAAGCTTTTGTTAAACATTTAATGAAAGTATTTAAAGCATCTACTCAGGGTTAAATTTTGTTCGAAATAAAAGCATTTTAGTCGCGGCGAGTCGTGTGTCGCCTAGTCATTCTAAGTAAATACGACTCAACAAAGAATAAAATGCTTTTAGCCGAATCCTTCGGACAGCGTTTGCTGGGCATTTTTACTGAAAAAATAATCTCGAAAGATCAACAGCCCCTAGCTTACTTTTAATATCTCAAACTAATTTAATAAAGCGCTCTCGCTTTAAGATTAATTATTTAAAACCACTTAAATTCAACCATATAGATACAAAATTTAAACATAAGGTTTCAGCATCGGTGAAAATAGTATCTAAATTATTACTATTGTTTTGATTGTTAAATTAAAAATGAATTATACGGTCGCAACTTGAACACCCAGTTAAATATGCAATAAATATCAGATAAGATAAAAAAAATACTAAATAAAAATACTAAATAAAAATATCAAAAGAAAAAATGAGTAAGTTGTCTTATTCACATATGTTTGGCAGTAAAACTCATCAAGTAGGCATTGATTTAGCTGAAAAACTATCAGCTATGGTGCCAGTAGAAAGTGCCAAAGTGTTTTTTGGTAACTCTGGCAGTGATGCTAATGATACGCATATAAAAAAATGGCTTAAATTATAGCAAAAATAATATGTAAGTGTGGATTATAGCAACCATTTCTTCCGTGCGTATGAATAAAGACAATCGTAGCGATTTTTAAAGACTTACAGCCAAATTTAGTTTGTATCATCTCCTCTAAACATTGCTGCGCTAACATCATGAATTGTGAATACAAACGGCTCTGTTGGGGATGATTATAGAATTTAATTCTTAGCTGTGCAGGTAAGGTTAAGACAACTTGTCAATAACTCACACCAGGAAGTAAACGTGCTGCTATCTTCGTCATACTTTCGCGCACGTAGCGCTTACCACACTGTGGACACGCTTTTCCCTTACAACTGAAATGAACTTTATGTTGTCCCTGACCGCATGATAGACATTGGAAAACTGCGGATCCTGTCGCTTCACTACCACAATCAAGCATCTTTTTTATTTCACGTTGATAATACGCACAATTGTAACGAGCATGTTTAGCCGCAAAAATTGACCAATGGTCACTAAAGATAGCTTTAAATCGTTTGAGTTTATTTTTTATTCCTTTAAAGTTCATCGCACGCACAACTTTTGTTCGAGAAATTTAAGAGTTTATAAATACTAGCTGTATATATTAAATTTAATAATAATTTCAGGGTTAGTATTTAAGATTGTTATTACTAAAGTATTACGAGGTGTCAATTATAAAGATTATATTAAGTAGAGCTAAGTTGTTGAAAGTGGCGGAGAGATAGGGATTTGAACCCTAGATGGGCTATAAACCCATGCCGGTTTTCAAGACCGGTGCATTCGACCACTCTGCCATCTCTCCGCAGCGGCGCGAATATTATTAAACTAATTGATGTTTGTGAAGTCTTTTTTTTATTTTTTTGTTTAAGTGATTAAAAAACAGTTAATTCGTTTAAATACATACCGTTTATGTTTATTTTTTAATCTTTGAAATATTATTGAACCCTTTTACTGTTTAATAATCAAAATTGTAGATAAACAACTTATTGCCCTAACTGCTTAAGCTTGTTAATCTTTACACTTCATTTGAAAACACATTGAAACTAGAAAACGTAAAGAACAGGAACGGGTTTCAACTAAGGAGACTATTATGGGTTTTAATCATACTTATACCACAGACAAACCTGTCAGTTCGGTATTAGAAACAAACAAAGTATTGAGAAATACTTACATGCTTTTAGGAATGACTTTGTTAGCAAGTGCTGTAACAGCAGGCATTTCTATGGCTTTAGAACTTCCACGTATGATGGGATTAGTATTTACCTTAATTTCATTAGGCTTAATTTTTGTTGTAAACAAAAAGGCTGACTCTTCATCTGGTATTTTTTGGATATTCGCTTTTACTGGCTGTATGGGTTTAGGTTTAGGTCCTATGCTTAACCATTATGCTGGTATGGCTGGGGGCCCAATGCTTATTATGCAAGCATTAGGTTCTACTGCACTCGTATTTTTCGGTCTATCTGCATACGCACTTACAACTAAAAAAGATTTCTCATTTATGGGTGGCTTTTTAACTGTGGGTTTACTAGTCGTAATTGTTGCAAGTATCGTTAATATTTTTATCGGTAGTTCTTTAACTTTTATGGTTATTAATGCTGCTGTAGTATTGATTATGTCTGGTTTCATTTTGTTTGATACAAGCCGTATCATCAACGGTGGTGAAACTAACTATATACGTGCAACTGTAGGCTTATACTTAAACATTTATAACTTATTTACGTCTATTTTAGCTTTATTAGGTATGTCTGACGATTAATAACATGCTTAAAGTGAATTAATTCACGTATAATAAAGGCCTCGTTAAATAGCGGGGCTTTTTTGTAACCAAAATTCATGGGGATAATGTGGCTAATTTTGTTTTATCTTTACATGCTTCACCTAGTGATACTGATGCATGTTTATCTTTATTTAACTTTGCTAAAGCAACATTGTGTGCAGGACATACGATAGACGCTATTTTTTTATATCAAGAAGCTATTTGGCATGCGAGCGAACATTTTATGATCGCAAAAGACGAAGTACAATTAAATGAGCAATGGCAATCTTTTGTTGATGACTCAAACACACCTTTACTATTATGTATTACAGCAGCCGAAAAGCGTGGATTGGATATTAAAAACACCGGCGCTTTTACAGTAGCAGGTTTAGCCGAGTTTGCGATGGCAGTTGCCAAAACAGATAAATGGATACAATTCAAATAGTGCTATGGATATGAAAAATATATTAGTAATACAAACCTATAGTCCATTTGATGGTGTTAAATGTAGAGAAGCGCTTGATACTGCACTTATTTTTGCCGCGATTGACCAAAATGTAAGTATTTTATTTAAAGATGATGCTGTGTTTTGCTTACACCCAGAGCAAAATCCCGCGTTAGCTAATTTAAAAGATTATTTTAAAACTTTAAAAATGCTTGAGTTATATGATATAGAAAATATTTATGCTTGTAAGCAATCTCTTCAATCAAGAGGGATTAATATTAGTAACTTACACTTAGATTGTATTATTGTAGACAATGCTCAAATTAAAAAAATTCTGCTTACACAAGATCATTTGGTGAATATGTAATGAATAATCAAGTAATAAACAATGCGACTTTACATATCTTATCTAAACCAATCACAAAAACTGAATATAAAAAATTACGAGATATAAAAAACGACTCCGACTGCGTTCTATTCACTCGTGATGCTTGTTATTCGTTATTAGCCCCACATATAGATATTAGCTCTGTTATCGCTTTAGATATTGACTGCGAAGCGCGAGGGATTAAAAATGAAGTAATTAACCTTATTGACTATAAGCAATGGGTAGATTTAGCTTTACAATATAAAAATATATTAAGTTGGTAGCATGATTGAATTTAATCAGTTAGAAATCGAAACAGATACACAAGGTTACTTATTGAATCCAAATGATTGGAGTAAAGAGCTGGCTTTTGTAATTGCTAAAGAAGAAAATATTGAATTAAGCGATTCGCATTGGGAAGTTGTCTATTTTGTACGTGATTTTTACCAAGAATTTAATACCAGCCCAGCTATCAGAATGTTAGTTAAAGCAATGGCTAAAAAACTTGGTGAAGATAAGGGCAATAGTATTTACCTTTATACTTTATTCCCTAAAGGCCCTGCAAAACAAGCGACTAAAATAGCAGGGTTACCAAAACCAGCTAGGTGCATTTAAATTGGAAGTGATTTTAAAATAGTTCACAGATTAATACCCGATGAGCTTATTTTAAATGTTAATTTCCAACTTCATCAAGTAATTTAGCTATGTTGACTACATTAATGGCATGTAATTCTTAAATTATACTTAGCTTTGCTGAACCTGATGTGTATTGCTATATACTGTTGTAAAAGCTTCAAAACCGATATATGCAGCGACTAATAATAATAACACCATTAATAATCGATAAAACCAACGCAAAGCGAGTTTAATTACATTTATCTTTGTGTGTTTCTTTGTCATTGTTAAACCTATCAAAATATTTATCTTTTTTGGTTATCGCCTGTCACGATTTTGTAATTAGTTCAGCAGAAAGCTTTATCAAAGGGAGTGTCATTCACTATCAATAACCCCGTCTCCCCCCTTTGAAATTAAATCGCTGAAAACACTTAGGAAATTACATTTATACCAATTAAAATAAATATGTGATCAATCTAAAAGGTATTATTCTTTAGCGATAGATAAATTATAGATTCATTTTAGATAAATAGGTTTTGTATTCGATAAAATAACAGAATGAAGCGATATATACCCATGATACTTCAAAATACACGATTTCAGCGAGAATTAAACAGGATTTAGGCAAGGCATTAATTGAAGATAATGGTTGTTTCATTATCAAAATTAATAACGTAGCATAAATCCTGTTTAAATTCGCCGAGACGGAGCTTTATTAATGGAAATGGTATTATTTACCTAATACTTCTATACCAGCCATATAAGGTTTTAATACCGAAGGTACTACAACTGAGCCATCTGCTTGTTGGTAGTTTTCTAATACTGCAACAAGTGTACGCCCTACAGCTAAGCCTGAACCATTTAATGTATGTAACAACTCTGGCTTTTTGCTGCCTTTACGTTTGAAACGTGCTTGCATACGACGTGCCTGGAAGTCATTCATTGTTGAACAAGATGAAATCTCACGATAAGTATGTTGCGCTGGTAACCATACTTCTAAGTCGTAAGTTTTACTTGAGCCAAAGCCCATATCACCGGTACATAAAATGACTTTACGGTAAGGCAATTCTAATGCTTGTAAAATTTGTTCAGCGTGACCCGTTAACTCTTCTAAAGCTTCAAGTGAATCTTCAGGTCTTACAAGTTGTACTAATTCTACTTTATCGAATTGATGCTGACGAATAAGACCACGTGTATCACGGCCATAACTACCCGCTTCACTTCTAAAACAAGGTGTATGCGCAGTTAATTTAACTGGAAGTTCAGCTTCTTCAAAAATTTCATCTCGTGCTAAGTTTGTGAGTGGTACTTCAGCCGTTGGAATTAAGCTGAATGTATTTTGATCTTCAGCAAGTGCTTCAGTATGGAACAAATCAGCAGCAAATTTAGGAAGTTGACCTGTACCGTATAAGCTGTCTTTATTAACTAAATAAGGCACATACATTTCTGTATAACCATTTTTTAGTGTGTGTGTATCTAACATAAACTGAGCAAGTGCTCGGTGTAAACGCGCCATTTGACCGCGCATAACAGTGAAACGTGCACCACTTAATTTAACACCCGCTTCAAAGTCTAAGCCTTTATCTAATCCTTCACCTAAATCAACATGATCTTTTACTTCAAAGTCATATGCTTTTGGTTCGCCCCATTTCAATATTTCAACATTTTCGTCTTCATCTTTACCTTGTGGTACAGATTCATCATGTAGGTTAGGTAAACTTAAAGCTATCTCTTTTAATTTTTCTAATACTTCGTCTTGTTCGGCTTTCACTGCGTCAAGTTCTGCACCTAATTGACCTACTGATTCAAGTAATGGCTTAATATCTTCACCACGTGATTTTGCTTGACCAATTGATTTGGAACGCGTATTACGTTCACTTTGTAATTCTTGGGTTTTTACTTGTAGCGCTTTACGGCTTTCTTCTAAAGCATTGATTGTGTCAACATCAAGCTTAAAACCTCTTTGTGCTAAACGTTCAGCTGTTTGGTTGATGTCCTGACGTAAATATTTTGAATCTAACATATTCTTCTTTTAACCTTTTGGGCACTACAAGTGCTATTTTTGTACAAACTGTATTACTAATTGCATCCCTAACCAAGTAACAAAGATACAACAGACTAAATTTAATGTGATATTTAACGCTACCTTTAACCACTCTCCTTGCTGCATAAGCAATAGAGTATCTAATGAAAAGGTAGAAAATGTTGTTAACGCACCTAGAAAACCAATACCAAGAATGGTTTTAGCTGGACTACCAACTAAGAATTCTTTTTCTAATAGGGCAAATAAAATCCCCATTAATAACGACCCCAGAATATTAACCGCCAAAGTACCAAAAGGGAATCCCCTACCCAATAGTTTTACCATGGTTTCGCTAATAAAAAACCTTAAGCAAGCACCACTGGCTCCACCTAAGGCGACAAAAAGGTATAGTTTGAATATATTCATACTATTTTATTCATACCTTTTAATTGTACTTTGTTGATCAAGTGCCGTTAAATAATCCAATTTTTCTTTTATTTTCTTTTCTAAACCACGATCTACAGGGTGGTAGTATTGCGTGTCTTTTAATGCTTCAGGAAAGTAGTTTTCGCCGGCGGCAAAAGCGCCAGATTCATCATGTGCATAGCGATATTCACTACCATAACCTAAGTCTTTCATTAGATTAGTAGGCGCATTTCTTAAATGATTTGGTACAGGAAAGCTAGGAAGCTCGTTTGCTTGCTGTTTCGCTTTATTGAAGGCAGTGTAAACAGCATTACTTTTAGCGGCGCTGGCTAAGTATAACGTGGCTTGTGCTATGGCACGTTCGCCTTCGCCTGGGCCAACTCTTTGATATATATCCCAAGCATTAAGTGCAACTTGCATCGCGCGAGGGTCTGCATTACCGATATCTTCAGTAGCAATCGCTAATAAACGACGAGCGACATAAAGTGCATCACCGCCACCAGCTAATATTCTACAATACCAATAAAGCGCAGCATCTGGCGCAGAGCCGCGCACAGACTTATGAAATGCGGATATTAAATCGTAATATTCATCACCACCATTATCATATTTAGCGATATGACTTGGCAAAATTTGCTCTAATACTGATTTATCTATTAATGATACATCGCCTTTTTCTATTGCTAAATCTGCTGCTTGCTCTAATAAATTGAGTAATTTTCTGGCATCACCATCTGCTGCTAAACATAATACTTTTTTTGCGTTATCAGGAATATCCAAAGATTGTTTAGCTAAGCCTTTATCACTTGAAAGGGCTTGCTCTAATACTTCACTTAAATCTTGCTCTGTAAGAGATTTAAGAACATAAACCCGAGCACGAGACAGTATCGCGTTATTTAATGCAAACGAAGGATTTTCAGTGGTTGCACCAACAAAAATAAAGGTACCATCTTCAATATGAGGTAAAAAAGCATCTTGCTGTGATTTATTAAATCTGTGGACTTCATCAACAAACAGTAAAGTACGTTGGCCATTAGATGCTAAATGGTTTTTAGCGTCTTGTACTGATTGTCTTATTTCTTTTACACCTGCAGAGACAGCTGAAATACGAATTAAATTTGCATTGGCATGGTGGGCAATAATTTCCGCTAGTGTGGTTTTACCAACACCAGGTGGACCCCAAAGTATTAAAGAGTGACAACGCCCTTCAATAATTGCCCTATAAAGCGGTTTATCAGGCGATAATAAATGACTTTGACCATAATAATCGTCTAAAGTTTCGGGGCGCATTCTTGCAGCCAGTGGTCGTACATCAGGGGCAAAGTCAAAATTAAAGTTTGTCACTTGTTGTTAGTTACCTGTTTGATCGTCTATTTCAACACCCGCTGGGATCTCAAATTTAAAAATATCAGCTTTTAATTCTGGGTTCACATTTGCTTTTGAAAAATTAAAATATGACGTTTGACCTGATATATCTTTGATTTCTAATCCTTGTAAACCTTTATTTTTACCTTCAAAACGGATCACTAGCGCACTAACTTGAGCATTTTCTAAAGACTTAGGACTGACTGTATAAGCACCTTTTTCCATTTTAACTGTGTATTGTTGCCATAATTTTTCGTCATTACTTGTTAGTAATATAAAAGGCGTACTTTGAATTAATTTTTCTGAATTAAAAATAGAAACTTGATCAGCAAAACTATCGAAATAATAGGTTTTATCACCATTTGATATTAATAATGTGTCGTCTTGTTGCCAGCTTATTTTATTTGGTTGTTGTAATGCAATTTCACCCATACCTTGTTGTAATACTTCACCTTGATCATCTTTTACGATTTGTTCGAAGTTCGCAGTAAAGCTACTTAATAAATTTAATTGGCCTCGTAATTGTTCTAGATCGCCCGCTGCAGTAGTAAAACTCATAGTGAACATTAAACTTAATATGCTTTTCTTAATCATTTTTGTATTACCTAAATTATTATATATTACTTATTATACCTAAACAAAAATGAACCTGAGTTTAACAAAGGCTCATTGATAGTGAAAATTGCCTAATTAGAATTAGCGTTTGGTACTAATAATTCACGGGCACCATTATGTCCTGGAGCACTAACAAGACCTGAGGACTCCATTTGTTCAACTAAACGTGCCGCTCTATTATAACCCACTCTCAATTTACGCTGTACGCTTGAAATTGATACTCTACCACCTTCAATTACAAAGTTTACCGCTTCATCATATAATGGGTCTTGCTCTGTATCATCTCCTTCAGGTGCTTCGCCTGGTAACAAGATTTCTTCTGTTGCATCACCATTGAGAATTTCTTCAACATAGTTTGGTTTACCACGTTTTTTCCAATCATCAACAACCGCATGTACTTCATGATCGTCAATAAACGCACCGTGAACACGTACTGGTACGCTTGTACCTGGTGGTAGGTATAACATATCACCCATACCAAGTAAGTTTTCAGCACCTTGTTGATCTAATATGGTACGTGAATCTATTTTAGATGACACTTGGAACGCCATACGTGTTGGTATATTTGCTTTTATCAAACCAGTAATAACATCTACTGATGGTCTTTGTGTTGCCAATACTAAATGAATGCCTGCGGCACGGGCTTTTTGTGCAATACGCGCTATTAATTCTTCAACTTTTTTACCCACAATCATCATCATGTCGGCAAACTCATCTATTACGACTACAATATTTGGTAACTTATCTAAATCTTCAGCCTCACTCGCCATGCCATCAGTGTCTTTAAATAATGGATCTTTGATAGGCATGCCCTGCTCTTTTGCTGCCAATACTTTCTGGTTATAACCATTTAAGTTACGAACACCTAATGCTGACATAAGCTTATAGCGACGTTCCATTTCGCCTACACACCAACGCAGCGCATTTGATGCTTCTTTCATATCAGTTACAACTTCACACAATAGATGCGGAATACCTTCATAAACAGAAAGCTCTAACATTTTTGGATCTATCATAATTAATCGAACATCTTCAGGTCCTGATTTATAAAGTAAGCTGATAATCATCACATTTACACCGACTGATTTACCTGAACCTGTCGTACCCGCAACTAATAAATGCGGCATTTTACCAAGATCAACTACAACAGGTTCACCCCCAATATCTTTTCCTAATACCATCGCTAACGGTGATGCACTTTGTCTAAATTTATCAGCATCTATCACTTCTGATAATCGAACTATTTCACGGTGTTTATTTGGCAACTCTAAGCCAACATAAGTTTTACCTGGTATGACTTCTACAACACGTACACTAACAGCAGATAAGGCTCGTGCTAAATCTTTTGCTAAACCTGTTATTTTAGCAACTTTAATACCAGGTGCTAAATCAAGTTCAAAACGTGTTACAACTGGACCGGGATATACACCTACTACTGCGGCTTGAATACCAAAATCTAATAACTTAACTTCCACTAAACGCGACACAGCTTCAAGTTCATCTTGAGATATTGGGTTTTTTGCTTTATCTGGACGATCTAATAACTCTAATGTCGGCAATGGTGGCATATTAGATTTATCCATTGTTTTTTCTGCTAGCAATTCTTCAAATTTTTCTTTTGCCGTTTGAGGATGTAAATGTTGAGGTATAACAGGCTTAACAATGTTTTGTGAAGCTGTTGGCTTTTCTACTTCATTTACTACAGATCCTACTTGAGTATACGAGTTTTTATCTAAAGAATTTAATGCGCTAACAGTATCAATGGGCTCTTCTTCAATAGCACTAAAGCTCATATCTTGATCTAAAATACTGTTGATTTCATCAAATTCAGAGCCAATTGGTTCAAAATCATCTTCAATATGCTCCCCTACTATTGGCTCAAAATCATTTATTGCTTCAATTGAAGATGCAACTTTTTTGTCATCGTCTAATACAGACTGCTCGATTTCAACCTGTGATACTTCTTGCTTTGTTGTTTCATTCTGTGACGATAATAAAGGATCTTCTATTAAAATATCAGGGACCGTATTCACTGATGTTGTTTTGACTATTTTTGATTTTAGTTTACTTTCTCTACTATCCACCCATTTCTGAGGTAACTTATGTAGAAAAGAAGCAAGTTTAACGGCATATTCTCCTAAAACATCGACAAATTGAATCCAAGAAATCCCCGTTAATAAGGTGAGACCTGTAAAAAAGAAACATAATAAAAATAAAGATGTCCCAGTGAAACTAAATGCAGGCAGCATTGCATTTGCAATCACATCCCCAACAAGTCCACCTGACAAAAAATGAGCGCCGCCAGATGAAGAATAAATCCCACTCGACGAAGAATAAAATAAATTGTCAAAATTGATACTACTAATTGCCGCTGCTGTCGTAATAAATAAAACTAAACCAACAACACGTAAACCTAATGTAAAGTAATCAAGGTGAAGTATTTTATGCGGCTTCTTAAATAAGATATACCCAAAAGCTTGGATTGCAACAGGTATAACAAAAGCAAGCCAACCAAGCCAAGATAATAAAGCGTCAGCTATCCATGCGCCTGTTGATCCGGTTACATTTTTTACTCGGGGAAATTCGCCAGTTTGTGACCATGAAGGATCTGATGGATCAAAACTAACCAAGGCGCATAAGATAAAAATTGCAGAAAATGTACTTACTATTAAACCAGTTTCAAGTAAGCGTTGTACACCATTTAGGCGCATATTAAAAAATCCTTTGCTTATTATTATTTATACCCAAGCCACTTCATGATTCGAGTTCCAAGCCTGCTGAGCAATTCATGATCTAGGCGTATCTTTGTATTAATAGGTTATTCCCTTGAAAGAAGTATAGAACAACGAACATAATTTACTCATAAGTCCCCACAGGGTTGGTTTAGAAACGCTTTATGCTGTGTTCTTGATTTTGATAAGGGAGAAATTATTCTCTACAATCACTGCCTAGACTAAAGCGCTTCTAACTCCAACTGAATCCTGAAGTCATTTGGGTATATATTATCAATACATATTGAACTTTATCAGGAATTTACTTTTAGTGGTAACATTTCATCACTTTTGACCTCTTCCATGACAACATATGTACGACTTTCACTCACTGATGGTAATTTTAGTAACACATCACCAAGTACTAACCTATACGCAGACATATCTGCTACGCGTGTTTTTAATAAAAAATCAAAATTACCTGATACCAAATGACATTCTAATATTTCATCGTGAAGTTTTACGGCTTGGCTGAAGTCTTCAAAAACATCAGGAGAGGTTTTTGTTAAAGTAATTTCTACATATACTAATAAAGCAGCGCCTACCTTTGCAGGATCAATAACAGCTCTATAACCCATTATAAAACCATCTTTTTCTAATTTTTTAACTCTCTCAAGGCAAGGTGTGGCACTTAAACCTATCCTTCTAGCGAGCTCTACATTAGAAACTCGTCCATCTTTTTGTAATTCGACTAAGATCTTATGATCGATTCGATCTAAGGTATAAGGCGCTTTGTTTTTAACCATATAAAACACTCTAAAATTTTAAAAAAAAGTTTAATAAACTTAATTATATACAAAATTAAGTGATTAAAACTACAAATTTACACATACAATAGAATAAAACATAACCTCGTTCAAAAAGGCTAATTATTATGATTATCGGTGTCCCTAAAGAAATTAAAAACCATGAGTATCGTGTAGGTATGGTACCAGGTAGTGTTCGTGAACTTATTAACCACGGCCACCAAGTATTTGTAGAAACTAATGCTGGTATGGGTATCGGTTTTACTGATACTGATTATACAACTGCTGGTGCAGAGATTTTAAATACTGCAGCTGACGTTTTTGCACAAGCTGACATGATCGTTAAAGTAAAAGAACCACAAGCTATTGAACGCGCGATGTTACGTGAAGATCAAATATTATTTACTTACCTTCACCTTGCACCTGATCTACCACAAACTGAAGACCTAGTTAAAAGTAAAGCAATCTGTATCGCTTACGAAACAGTAATCGATGGCCGCGGTGGTTTACCACTTCTAGCGCCTATGTCTGAAGTTGCTGGCCGTATGTCCATTCAAGCTGGCGCACAAGCACTTGAAAAATCCAATGCAGGTCGTGGCATGTTATTAGGTGGCGTACCGGGTGTTGAGCCAGCTAAAGTGGTAATTATTGGCGGTGGTATGGTTGGTAATAATGCAGCTCAGATGGCAATTGGTATGGGTGCTGAAGTTGTAATTTTAGATCGCAACATTGATGTTTTACGTCGTTTAGACGCACAGTTTGGCAACAAAGTTAAAGCGATTTACTCAACTGCAGATGCATTGGAAAAACATGTTTTAGAAGCAGATTTAGTCATTGGTGGTGTTTTAATTCCAGGTGCATCAGCTCCTAAATTAGTAACAGCTGATCATATTAAGCGTATGAAACCTGGTTCTGCAATCGTTGATGTTGCAATCGATCAAGGTGGTTGTATTGAAACTTCTAAAGCAACAACTCACGCTGATCCAACTTACATTGTTGACGAAGTTGTACATTACTGTGTTGCTAATATGCCAGGTGCTGTACCCCTTACTTCAACTTTTGCACTTAACAATGCAACATTACCTTATATCATTAACCTTGCTAATAAAGGTTACAGAAAAGCATTATTAGATGATGTTAATTTCCTTGAAGGCTTAAACGTATATAAAGGTAAGGTCACTTATAAAGAAGTTGCTGAAGGCTTCAACATGCAATATGTTGCTCCTGTTGATGCATTAAACGCATAATGATATAACCGCAGTTAGTAGTAAAAAAGCAGCCAATTAGCTGCTTTTTTATTTCTTATAAAAATCATAGCTAGAAATATGCCATAATCTAGAATATCTTATTAAATAAACCGTTTAAGAATAATATCACCCTTCACTCTTTTAATTTTACCTAAAATCTTTTGTACTGGCGCAGGATAATCAGACATAGTCTCAAGTTCATCATAGTTATTTATTTGTATACAGTGTTTTAATATTTGTACTTTTTCAGCTTCAATTCTTTGCTCTAAGGTTTTATTAGGATCATCTAATAAGATACCGTTTTCGATATCTAAACTCCAAGCTCTTGGATTTAAGTTATGACCTGACAATAAATGACGCTTACTATCTGAACATACACCTTTTAAATGAAACGAATTATCATTATCTTTCCAAATATATACTTTTAATAAACCTTGCTCTAAGTATTTATTGTGGCTTTTTAAGAATT
Organism: Pseudoalteromonas sp. NBT06-2; assembly: GCF_002276045.1. Taxonomy (GTDB): domain Bacteria; phylum Pseudomonadota; class Gammaproteobacteria; order Enterobacterales; family Alteromonadaceae; genus Pseudoalteromonas. The sequence continues at coordinate 26,833 of NZ_NQMR01000070.1, forward strand.
TTTGTAAAATTGTTTCATAAAGATAAGGCAAACCACCTATGGTATTAAAAGGTTTTTCAGGTGAGATATAGAAATCGTTTGCTGTTTTATCACCAACCACAATCGTTACTTTTTTGCCATGTTTTAATAGCTTCCTTAATGAACGCATTAAAGGTGCTGGAAAATTAAAATAAGGGGTATATAACACAAGTTCTTCTTTAGTTTGATCAAACAGGTTTTTAATCAATTTGTTAAGGTCATTACCTCTTCGACCAAAGCCTAGAAACATTCTTGCACTTAGCTGGTTTTTATTACTGGCTCTAGGTTCTTTATATTTAGTTTTTTTCAAAGTACGCATAAGCTGTTTATGCGCTAATTTAATTTCACTATAATCTGCTATTGGGCGACTATCAATTCTAGGGGTTGCAGCAGAAACAAGCATTATTTCATTCATAAACGATTCTATGCTGTCACAAATACCTTTTTGATTTAAGACAAAATAACGGTCTAATCTATAGCGATCATGTTGTTGTACATAAACGTCGTTAATACTTGCACCGGTATAAAGTAAAATATCGTCAAATACCAAACCTTTTAAATGTAAAACACCAAAAATCTCTCTTGCTTTAATTGGCACACCAAAGACTTTTACATTTGAGTTGTATTTTTCATTATATTCGCAATAAAGCTTCGCATTACCTTCACTTTTACTTTCGCCAATACGACCACGACGTGCTCTGTGATAATCAACCAAAATAGTTATTTTAAGATTAGGTTTGGTTAATGAAGCTTGATGTAATGCAGCTAAAATTTCACGTCCAGCGTCATCATCTTCAAGGTAAAGTGCTGTAATGATGATTCTTTGTTCTGCTTTAGCGATTTGCTCTAATACTTGAGACTTATAATCTGCCGCATTAGATAATATATTGACCGCATCATCTTGAAGTCCAAAAGCAGCTGTTTTTTTCCAAAAATCCGTACGCACTAACTGTACCCTTTTATCAGGATTACTATATTTATGCTAAGAACATATCAAAAAATAACACTGAGGTCATGGATTTAAATCAAACAACCATGACAAATGCGTGATTTTAACGCCGTTTGTGCATTATACAAACAATATTGCATATTAAGTTTTTTAGTTAACTTGAGAATACAGGACATTCACCCCATAAAATGCCCATTATTTGTATTCAAAATGACTATTAAAGTCTTACACCTTCAATATGTAATGCCATTTCAACATGGGTAGATGCTGGACCTAAATTATAGTCAATACCATAATCAGTTAGTTTTAAGCTCGTATAGCCCGAAAAGCCCACACGATAACCACCCCAAGGATCTTTACCTTCACCTATTTTACTTATTGGAAATGATATTGTTTTTGTAACACCTTTTAAGGTAAAGTCACCTGTTATTATCGCGTTTGTATCATCTGAAAATTTGATATCTTTACTAACAAAATTAGCTTTTGGGAATTTATTAACATTTAAAAAATCATTACCTTTTAAATGTTTATCACGTTCTGCATGATTTGAATCTAAACTTTTAGTATCTATCTCAATATTTATTTTTGCTTGATTCGGTTTTTTTGCATCATAAAAAAAGTTACCATCAAAAGTATTAAACTCACCAAGTAACCAACTGTAACCCAAGTGTTTTATTTTAAATTGAACAAAAGCATGTGCACCTTCAACATCCACTTTATATTCTGCTGCTTGAGTAGAAATTGATGTTGAACCTAAAACCAAGCTCGTTGCTAATATTGTTGCTGATATAATTATATTTTTCATTTTGTTCCTTAATAATTTTTTTTATGAATTAGTTGGTTGCTGACTTAAAATACTTTTAACATACGTTTTAAAGTATCGTTTTTATTTATAAAGTGATGTTTAATTGCTGCTAAGCCATGTGCTGAAGCTAAAATGACTAAACTCCACGCTGAAATATTGTGTATGCTACCTGCTATATCTTCTTGATTCTCTATCGCTATTGAAAAAGCGGGTATTGAAATAACACCAAATACACTTATATCTCTGCCGTCAGCAGTGGATATTAAATAGCCGCTCAACATTAACATTGTCATCAATAAGTACAAAGCTATGTGTGCATAGTCCGCTGACTTAGTTTCAAATTTACTTGCATTAATAACCGCTGATTTAGGTTTAATATTAAATACTGTCCAACATATTCTAGTTAATAATAATGCCACCAGCACCATACCGATACTTTTATGTAAATCTAAAGAGCCTTTATACCAAGCATCGTAATAACTTAACTCAACCATATATAAACCCAAGCCAAACAAACAAAAGATTATCAGAGCCATAACCCAATGTATTATGATTGAAATATAGCCATATGATGTACTCGTATTCTTAAACATTTTTCATTCCCCTTTGCGTTAAGTCAATATTAGATGAATTTTAACTATTAAAAAACATCAATAAATGCGAAACTATTGTGCATATTTGCACAATAGTTAATTAGCTATGAAAAGAATCTCTTGGGACGATTATAAAGTTGCTTATCAAGTCACTCTGGATGGAAGCTTAAGCCAAGCAGGGAAGACTTTAGAAATAAATCATGCAACTGTATTAAGACATGTTAATAGGTTAGAAAAAGCTCTGGAAGTAAAGTTATTCATAAGACATCAAAGAGGTTATCAGTTGACTGATGCCGGTAGTGTTTTAATGGAAGAATTACCTGGTTTAATAGCGCAGTTTTCACGTTTAGAAAATAAACTACATAATGTGGAAGGACAAATAGCTGGAGAACTTAGGATCACAACTTTAAGTTCATTTTCTTCACAATTGACCCCTGCTTTAAAGACATTTAGAGATAAATTTCCTAAGATCAGAATAAAGTTGTTATCTACGGATGATATTGTTCCACTAGAATCTGGTGCCGCTCATATTTCTTTACGGGCAGGTTCAAAACCCAACGGTCCAGATTTAATTGTTAAAAACTTAACCGAATTCGCGACGCAATATTATGTTGCTCAGTCCTATATTGATAAATTTGGTTTGCCAAAATCTGCAAAAGAATTAAATGATCATTATTGGGCATTACCTACATCTGATAAATATAGAATTCCTTTTATTCAACATATTGTAGATAAGATTGATAAAGATAAAATTATATTCCAAAGTTCACATTTTCCAGATGTGAATCAAGCCGTCATTGAAGGCATGGGCATTGGACCCTTTACTGTGTTTCAGGCAAACCAAATAACAAATTTAGTAAAGGTGCCGATAGACCTACCGCAATATCAAGAGTCTATGTGGTTTGTCTATCATAAAGATTTGAAACACAGTGCGCGTATACAATGTTTCTACGAATGTTTAAGTGAGCATTTATCTACACTTTAAAATAATTTATTTTTAATTTAATTAACATTTAAACCATTCCAATATTTCAAATTTATCTCTTATTTCTTTCGATATTACAAAAAGAGTCTTAAAGACACGATAGTCTCTTTTGAACCTCAAAAACAACATGTCATTATGACTCACTTATCATAAATTAATTATAAGTGACTGTAATTAAGTAACTTAATTAATGGCATCACTATTGCTATGTGAGATATATCTAAATAAAGAAAAGTATCAGATTATGTACTCTCAATTTTTTATAAATAACAATTATCAATTTGATAGAACACAAATCAATTTTCAAAAGTGCATTATCGGCGGAAACTGGCTAATGCTTATATCTTTGTGCATCACATTGCTTTGCTTAACCATGACCTTCGGTTTTGATCATTTAGTAAATATGTATATTCAGGTTGCAGGTCATATTTTTACAATTGTTTTTGCTGGCATTTTTAAAGTTGGTTACGTTATTCGCTGCATCGGCGTTCACGGTTTAGGGTATAAGGTTTTTTAATATGATGGAAATACAAGATCCAGAGTTGATGGTGTTGAAATATAAACAAGATAACCAATCACATTCAGTTGTAGAACGTAATTCCTTTTTTTCTAGCATCTATCAACATGATATTTTTGATTTAGCTTTTAGACCATTTTTTCTTTTAGGTTCATTAGCATCGATTCTTAGCATGATCATTTGGGTACTACAGTTAAATTCAATTATCAGTTTAAATAACTCAGGTCTATCACCGAGTATTTGGCATATACATGAAATGATATTTGGCTTTGCTACAACTATCGCTGCTGGTTTTATATTAACAGCAGGAAAAACGTGGACCAAACAACCAAGTCTCACAGGTAAAAACCTGTGTTTATTAACACTTATCTGGATAGCTGTCAGAATTGCTATATATATAAATACAAACTCATCAATCGTAGTTGCTTTGCTTTTTCAAATTGTATGGTGGTTGGTAACTATTTTAACTTTTACCAAAATGGTTTACCTATCTAAAAATAAACGAAACTATCTTTTTGTCCCTTTACTTAGTGTAATGATGATAGTAAATATTGCCATCATTTTATGTGACATGATCAATTTAACAGGCCTTGCCATGCACCTATCCCGTGCGAGTATTCTATTATTTACCATATTAATATCGATAATAGCTGGTAGAGTAATTCCTTTTTTCACTCAAAATGGCGCTAAAACACAAAAAATAAATACCCCTATATGGATTGAAAAGTTAATTTTACCTGTTGCGATAACTGGTGTTGTTGTATTTATTTTAGGTTATTTCTTTAATCTGCCATTTACGCCAGCCACCATCATGTTGTTAGCAGGATTATTACATTTGCTACGCCTTAGCTTTTGGAAAAGTACTAAAACACGCAATGTACCTTTACTTTGGTCATTACATATCTCTTATCTTTTTATGGGTTTAGGTTTAATACTACTTGGCTTAAGTTATTTTGATTTATCTTTCATTAACATCAGTATTCCTTTTAGCAATGCACTACATATGATCACAATAGGTGCTATAGGCTTGATGATCTTTGCAATGATGAGTCGTGTATCTCTTGGGCATACAGGTAGAGCATTAATTTTAAATAAAATGCTGATCTTAGCTTTTCTCTTATTAATTTTAACTGCGCTTATCAGAGTCATTTTACCTTTATTTAATTTAACACAACTTGCTTGGAATCTGAGTGCCCTACTTTGGGTGAGTTCCGGCTTAATATTTATTTTTGTTTATTCACCGATCTTATTTGAAAAACGCATAGATCAATAATTAGTTTAAAATGTTAGGAAATTTTATGTTAACTGAAAAAGATATTACTTTAGTAAAAAGTACAATTCCATTATTAGAACAAGCTGGCACTGCTATCACAGAATACTTTTATCAACGTATGTTCAAACATAACCCTGAACTCAAAGATATATTTAATATGAGTAATCAAAAAACAGGTAAGCAAAATGTCGCCTTATTTGAAGCCATCGCCGCTTACGCTAAAAACATAGAAGACCTTGCTGCTTTAACCACAGCAGTAGAAAGAATTGCACAAAAGCATACCAGTTTTAATATTCAGCCAGCTCATTATCAAATTGTTGGACACCATTTACTTTCAACATTACGTGAGTTAGCACCTGAAGCTTTTACCACAGAAATTGAAGAAGCTTGGGCAAATGCATATCAATTTTTAGCACAAATATTTATATCTCGAGAAGAAGAACTTTATACCAAAAGAGCGAGTACTAAAGGAGGGTGGCGTGGCAAACGTCAGTTTAGAGTCATTAATAAATCTAAAGAGTCGGCATTAGTTACAAGTTTCATATTTGCACCCGTTGATAATCAAAATGTCATTGATTATCACGTGGGACAATATTTAGGTGTTGAAGTAAAGCCAAATGACACCGAAAATGTTGAAATACGTCAATACTCATTATCAAATAAACCTAATGATAAGCATTACCGTATTTCTGTTAAACGAGAGCAAGGTGAATATCCTGGTTTAGTGTCTAATTACTTACATGATCAAGTGGAAGTAGATGATGTTGTAAACCTTTATGCACCTGCTGGAGATTTTTTCTTTGTTGATCGTAAATCACCTGTAGTCCTCATTTCTGCAGGTGTTGGTGTTACGCCCATGCAAGCAATGCTAGAAAAGTTATCGAACAAGCAATACCAAAACACTGTGCACTATATTCATGCCTGTGAAAATAATGATCAACATTCTTTTAAAAGCAGAGTAAAAGAATTATGTGATAAACATTCATGGCAAAATAATACTTGGTATAAAGAAAAAGAAAAAAATAACAATGAAGAAAATATATATCAAGGCTTTATCAATTTTGACCAATTAGATCTCCCCAAGCAAAATGGAAACTTTTATATGTGTGGACCTGTTGGTTTTATGCAGTTTACAAAAAAATCATTATTAAATTTAGGTGTGTGTGAATCACGTATTCATTATGAAGTATTTGGCCCGCATACACATTTATAACCAAAAATGAGAAATATCACACACTCTAAGCGTATAGTTGATTAATGAGAGGAATTGATAACCGATTAAGTAAGGTTTTTTATTTACTTAATCGGTTTGAAATGTAATAGTGTTACGATAGTTAGAATTTAAATGACATTTATGAGTAATTCAATAAGCGATAAACTCAACATAATTAATGACCCTTTAATAATAAATAAACATAAAGCAAAGCAAATTTTATATATCACTTTATTAGTTACCTTAATCAGTGTTGCAGGTATTGCCCTACCTTATCCAATTTTAGCGCCTTTATTTTCACAAGGTGAATCTTCATTAACACAATTTTTGAATCTACCTTCAGAACTATTACTTGGTGTTGTACTTGGCATATATCCACTTGGCATTATTTTAGGAAGTAGCTTTATAGGTGCCATATCTGACCGATATGGTAGAAAAAGGTTACTGAGCTTAACTTTGCTAGGCAGTGCAATTGGTTATAGTCTCACCGCAGTTGCTGCAATATACGAAAATTTTCTATTATTTGCATTTTCACGACTTTTAACCGGTTTATGTGAAGGGAATATTTCAATTGCACGTGCTATCGCAGCTGATTTACATCCTATAATAAACAAAACACGTAGCTTTTCTTTAGTAAGCTCTATGGGTTATGGAGGTTACTTATTAGGTCCTCTTGCTGGCGGTTATTTAGTTTATTATGGTATAGATTCCGTTTTTTGGGCTGCAGCTTTTTCATGTTTAATTTGTGCTATTTTAAGCCACACTCTACTCCCTATCTGCTTAAATAAGACTGATAAAAATGCAGAAACGGGTTCAAGTTTAACCTTATTGAAACAACCTGATTTAAGACGTTTTTTTCTTCTTTATTTATTTTTAACCATGGGTGTTAATTTATATTACGAATATTATCCATTACATTTAGTACAACAATTTAATTATGTACCAGTTGATATTAGTTGGGCGACAGTATTTCTTACAACATGCATGATATTAACAAGTTTATTAATAAATCCAATAATACAAAAAAAGTTTACTCATGCACAGGCTGGGTTATTAGGTATCATAATATTTGCTCTGTCTTTGTCCATCTTACCTTGGCTTACAACTCATATTTATCTAATTACCTTTGTATTTTTAGGTGCAGGAATCGCAATTTATAATGGTTTTTTAACGGCATATCTTTCCTACAGTTATGAAGATCGCCCACAAGGAAAGCTAATGGGGATGTTAGTAACTATATTTTGCCTGGGTAATTTATTTGCAGCACTGATAGGAGGTGTTTTATCTATGTTTGACGTTTCATGGGCATTATTATTAGGCGCTATTATGAGTTTTATTGCAGGTTTATCGTTTTATCATGGTCATTATATTAGTAAAATCTGGCCACAGCCCAAAAATTAAATGATTCAATTTATTTACATTATTAATACTTTCTTACAGGTTTTACATTTTATGACAACAACTTATATAAAAAAAATATATAGTAAATAAAATCATTTGTCGAATGAGTTCCAGATGCTTCATTTTAGAAAAAATATATTAGTTTACAGTTTAATTTTAACTTCAATACTCAGTGCCAATAATACATTAGCTGCAACTAAGCAAAAAGATTCAAAAAAAATTGATTTCAAAGAATTAAAAATAGATGCTCCTTATAAGCTGTTCCAACCAGTACTTATTGCCGACTTAAAACCAGACAATGGCAAAGAACTTATTATTTTAGGAGTTGATGAAGATAAAAATAAATGGCTCGTTATATATCAATACGATAATTCTAAAAATACTTATTCTGTGATTAATAAAAAACAAATACCTAAACAGTTTTATAGTTTTGATATAAGTGAATATCAAGAAGGAGTTTTTCAAAATTTATATTTCATGTCGAACAATGTGCTATCTAAATATAATGTTGCGCTAAACACGTTTGAAACAATTTCAGATATTAAGTCACTCTTTTTAAAAAATGAACCTGAACATATTACACGCGCCCACTTTGTGAAAAATTTAAATAAAGACATATATGATGATATTTTGGTCAGTGACTTTTCAAATACCCATATATTAATTGGCCAAAAGGAAGGCACATACATATCACAATCATTGCCTATACCAGCAGAAGTCAACCTGCATAGCGATGGTGCAACCTATAAGCAAGCAAAACTCTATTTTGAAGATATCAATTTTGATAAAAAAATTGATATCGTCAAGGTAGGTGAAGGAAAAATGCAAGTGTTTTATCAAATAGACGATGCTAAATTCAAGGTAATACCTAATAACATTGCAATTGATAAATCTATTAGTGGTACTGAGTGGTGGAACAAGAAAGATGAAACAGGAGAAAGTTTAGATCAAAGTAAATTAACTTACCGAAAATTAGAAGAACTTCGCGATGTTAATTTTGATGGTATAACAGATATGGTAGTGAGATTCACACAAGTATCTGGTGTTTTAGACAGGGTAAATGACTATGAAATATATCTAGGTAAAAATACTAACCAACAACTCAGCTATGATAATAAACCTAATAGTGTGATTCATGCCGAAGGTACTTTAACTGATTTAGAATTTGTTGATATTGACAATGATAATAAATCAGAAGTGATGCTTGCTGGGTTTGATATTGGCTTATCTCAAATTATAAGTGCCTTCTTATCTGGTAGTATAGATCAAGATGTATACTTGTTTAAAATGGATGAAAATGACAATTATCGAAAAAAACCTCATGTGAATAAAGAAGTAGAATTAAATTTCAGTCTCAGTTCAGGCCAGTCAGGTACTGCAGTTGTTAAGCTTGCAGACTTAAATGGTGATGGTTTAAAAGATTTAGTATTATCAGATGGTGACGATGAGTTAGATATTTATTTTGGACAAACCGGTAAAAAGTTATTTAAACGACGCGCTGTAGAATATAATACACAATTACCCAAAGATGGAAACTTAGTATTTGTTAATGATTTAAATAATGATGGCAAAGATGACTTATTATTAAAGTTCAGTAAATTAGATGACAACTCTAGCGGTCATAACTTTACAATCTTATTATCTCAATAATTTTATATTTGCAATTACGCCAGTATTATCTGACGTATTAGAGATTGATAGCACACCGTTATGCTGCTCTATAATATTACGACTTAATAGTAAACCGATACCCTGACCATTTATTTTTGTAGTATAAAAAGGCACAAATATGTTTTCCATGTTTTGAATACCCGATCCAAAGTCTCTTATTTTTATACTGACATAGTTATCTTCATGCTCACTTATTATCATAATTTCAGCATCAGAGTTACTTGCCTGTTTGGCATTTTCAATTAAATTAATCAATACTTGCTCAAATAAAATAACATCAACATTAATATATTTTACCTGTAACTGAGTTTTAAAGTTTAACTCTTTATACAAGGTGAAAACTTGCTCAAAAAGTGTATTTAAATCTACTTTTTGAGCATTTATGTGATATTGCTTTGATAATTGTGCATATTGAGATACAAACAAATTTAAATTATGACTACGTTCCACTATAACCCCCAATACTTCTTTTTGTTGAGGATCCTTGCTAAATTGTAGTAACGTTTGTGCCAATGATTTTATGGGTGTCAGTGAATTTTTTATTTCGTGGCTGAGCACTTTTACTAATTGTTGCCATGAATCTAACTGCATTTTCCTCAGTTCAGAGCTGATATCTGTCAAGATAAGTAGTTGATGCTCACCATTGTTATCACTAAAAAAACTTGAACGAATTTTATATTGTGCTGATTTCGTTTCATCAGTGAAATACCAATTATGATTATCAAAAGCTAAGTTTAATGCTTGAACAGGCATTAATCTCACTAAACGCCAATCCTTTTTAAGCCAAGTTGATAATGCTTGATTACCTTGCACCAATTTGTATTCTTGATCAATTAATAATACAGGGCTATCAAGCTGCTGAATTAAACTATAAACCAATAAATTGCTTTCATTATATACATGTTTTTTTTCAGCCAATGTACTCGATAATACAGCTAATTCTTTAAATAAAGTCGCTGCGATCCCTTTTTGAAATGTGGTTTTTGCTTGTAAGGAATAGTCATCCACTTTAATGCCATCAACCAAAGCCAAGAGTGAAAAATATGGCGTGATAAGTTTGCTTTTAATGTTATCGCTAAACATATATAGCAATGGAACTAAAATCGCACAGAGCGTAAAAACAAGTAGAGTTTTTTTGCTTAATAGCCAAACGCTTAATAAAATAAAAAAAAGTAAAAGAAAGCTGACTATCAATAATAATTTATTTATCCACTTTTCTAAACTATTCACTTTCACGGTCTCGCACTATATAGTCTTTCGCAATAATTTGATATTTTTCTAAACGACGATAAATTGCGCTTTTACTAATACCTAATAATTTTGCAGCTTCAATTGTTTGACCAAAAGTTTGTGTTAATGCACTCCTAAGCAATTGTCTTTCTGCTGCTTCAAAAGTCATAAAAGGCATTTCTTTATTACTATTGTTTATAAAATTATTTACTGATGTTTGATTAAATTGTCGGTCAAGCTCTAAATGTTCTGCTTTAATATCAAAACCTTTAACATCTGGGTCATGCATAATCACAATGCGTTCTATAATATGGCTTAATTCCCTGAGATTACCTTCATATTGATAATCAACTAAAGCCTGTATTGCTTGCTCAGTGAGATGCATATCAGGTTTTTGATATCGTTTAATATGCTGATTTAAAAATATTAAAGCAAGGGTTGGAATATCCTGTATACGTTCATTTAAGCTAGGTACCTCAAGCTTTATAGTATTAAGTCGAAAGTATAAGTCTTGGCGAAATAAGCCCTGATATATCAGTTTATCAAAATCACCATTAGTTGCACTGATCAAACGTACATTTGTCATCTTCGTTTTACTGGAACCCACTTGTTCATATTCACCATTTTCTAATACTCTCAACAATTTCGCTTGCTGGCTTAAAGGAATATTGGCCACTTCATCAAGAAATAAACTACCATTGTTAGCGAGTTCAAACCTACCTATGCGATTTTTATCAGCTCCTGTAAATGCGCCTTTAATGTGACCAAACATTTCACTTTCGAATAAATTTTCAACGATAGCGCCCATATTTACACTTACTAAAGTATTCTTATTTTGTAATGATTGTTGGTGAATATAATGTGCTAACGTGCTTTTACCTGTGCCATTATCACCTGTCAGTAAAACATTGGCGCTTGTTTTAGCAACATCATCAAGCTTATGTTTTAAGGCTTTCATTGCTGGAGATAATGCAACTATTTTGACCTTTTTATTAAAATCAGACGTTTGCTGCTGCAACTGGGCATTTTGTTGCTGTAAAGCTCCTAATTTTAAATTTTGTTTAATAACTTGCACAAGCCTTTGGTTATCCCAAGGTTTTTCTATAAAATCTTGCGCACCTTGCTGTAATGCATTAACCACTAATGGTGTATTTGACCAAGCAGTGATCACTATTACAGGAATAAAATCTGCTAACGCTCTAATTTTTTTAAGACAATATAAACCCTCTTCTCCCGATGTGGTATCTAAAGAAAAATTCATATCAAGTAATACCAATGAAATATTTTCTTGTTTTAATACCTGTAAACCTGTGACGGGAGAATCAGCCTCTAAAATATCAAAACCATAGTTAGATAATAGAAACCGAGCACTTAAGCGTACTTCGGCTTTATCATCAATAATTAATATTTGTTGTTTTTTTATCATTTATTCATTTCTTAAAGCACGGATAGGATCTGCTTTGATTACTTTTTTAACGGGTAATATACAGGCCAACAGTGAAAATATCATTAACAATATCGTAGCAGCAACAACTTGTTTAAAATCAGGCTGACCTAATAACATTAAGGTTTCATTTGCGAATATCGAAATTAAAGCAGCTAAACTTAAACAAGCTATTATGCCTATTAAAATAGGCTTAAATGAATCTTTAATGACCAAATACATAATGCGTTTATGTTTCGCGCCTAAAGCAATTCTGATCCCTAATTCATATCGACGTATTTGACTAGCGTAGCTGATCACGCCATAAATTCCAGCGCAGGCTAACATAAGTGCTAGTAGGCTTAATGCCCCCGCCAACCAAGCCGCCAGATTATAATGGTACACTAAATCTTTTTGGGTTTGTTCAAGCTCTAAAAATTCTAAAATACGTAAACTAGGATCAACTTGATGTAATTGTTCTAATATCTCAATTTTGCTAAATAACATGTCAGGTTTTACTTTTAATAATATATTTAAGCGAAATGTTCTAAGTGGTAAATATATATTTCCTTGATATAATTTATGTGTAAAAGCATTAAAATGGTCACTTGTTACTCCTATCACTTTATAGGGTGAATTGGCTGAAAAACGAATACTTTCTCCAACAGCATTGGTTTTATTAAATACCGAGTTCGCAACTGTTTCACTTATCACTGCAACCTTTTGTTGCTCTGTTATTTCAGCTTTATTAAAGTTGCGTCCATATAAAATAGGCTGTTGTAATAATTCAAAATAATCAATATCTATCGCTGAAAAACCAAATATACCATAAGATTTATTATCACTATCAACTAAAGGGGCTGAAAAATCTCCACTACGAAGCGGCGAAACTAAATTCTTTGATACATTTTCAATGATAGGGTTGTGCAAAAATTTATTTTTAACTTGCTCTAGTAACTGTTTTTTTTCTGCTGGTGTTTTATATTTTTTACCTGCGTCTATTTGTAAGCTGATCACATTAGCAACATTAATCCCCAAAGGTTTATGAACTATAAGTAAAGAATTTTGCAATATCATAGAAGTCGCCAACAATAACAAGCCTGTAAAACAAACTTGAGAGATAATTAATAGTTGACGTATTTTATTCGATACTTGAGAACTTGTACCTTTACCGCTTGCTGTTAATTGATTTTTTAAAGCATCATAATTAACCACTTTACTGCCAAAATATGCTAATAAAATGGCAAGAAAAAGCGATACTATAAAACTGAATAACAAAGCACTCAAATCTAAATTCAGTTCATTAAGTCTAGGTAAAGTACCAGCGGCTATTTCCTTAATAAATATCATCAACCAAGCACTTATAAGTAATGCAAAAATAGCTGAAATAAATGTAATCAAAAAACTTTCGATAAATAGACGTTTAAATATAGCCTTTGGCGTCGCTCCTACACTTGCACAAATTGCTAAATGATGTTGCTTTTTTGCAATATGAGATAAATATAAGTTGACTACATTTGCAAAAGCAATAAACAATAAAATAATAGAAGCAATTAAGATACTCAAAGAAATTCGGCTGTTATCGCCTCTAATAGCGTGTGTAAGGGAAGTTAAGTGTGCTTTTACTTGGATGCCGGCGTAGCGCTCTCCTATTTTTGTCGACTTGATCTCTTTATCTATTATTTTACTTAATAAATGCTGTGCTTCAGCCTCTGTTTGTGTTGAATTAATTTTAATTAAACTTGCTAGGTTTCGCGGTATATTGTGCCAATCATTTTGCTTATATTCACTAAAAGCTATCGGTAATATAATCTGGCTTTTACCATAAAGTGCATAAGGCTTGGGTTCTGAAAAAGTATCGTCCATGACCCCTACAATGGTAAAGAAATCATCTTGAAATTGTACACTATGTCCTAGTATATCCTTTCTGCCTGAAAATTGTGTTTGCCATAAATCATAACTGATCACAGCCTCTGGTTTTGCATCTTTAATCTCTTTACTTAATGTAAAACCTTTGCCTTTGGTAAATGGCACATTTAACAATTCAAAATATTCTGCAGATACATATAGGCTAATCAGCATTGGTTCACTGGGTTCACTTATTAATATCCCTCTTGTTTGCGAGATCAAAGCCGAAGTTGAAAACGCTTTACCTTGCTCATATGCATTAAATTGTGCACCAACTAATTGACCACCCACTGAATTTTTATCAGCCCTAATTTCATTTTGTTTAAAAACATAAAGTTGTTCAACGTTTGGATATGGTAAATCTTTGAAACTTATTAATTGGTTTAAATTAAAAGCCGCTATCAAAGCACCTAAAGTTAACGCTAAAGTTAATATTAAAATAAACGTAAATCCAGGTGATTTTTTAAGCCCTAAAGCAGCATAGTTTATTTCATGTTTTAGTCGCATATTACCCCACCTCTTGAACTAATTTATTGCTAAAACCAGACTGACTTATGACACCATCAAGTAAATGTAAACGTTTCTCTGCAAATTCAGCATATCGTGGATCATGTGTCACCATGCAAATAGTTGTGCCTGCTCGATTTAACGATTTTAATAAACGCATTACGGCATCACCATTTTGAGAATCTAAGTTTCCTGTTGGTTCGTCTACCAATAATATTGCCGGTTCACCCACTAGAGCACGTGCAATAGCAATTCTTTGTTGTTGCCCACCCGATAACTGGTTTGGTTTATGCGTCATACGATGCGCCATATCAACATTTTTTAAAGCTAAAGAAACTGCTTTATTAATATCACTCTCAGAAATTTCTGGCTCACGGTACCGCAAGGGTAATGCAACATTTTCATATACACTGAGTTCATCTATTAAATTAAATGACTGAAATACAAATCCTATTTTTTGGTTGCGAATATGAGCTCTGCTATCAACAGATAACTGACTCACATCTTCACCTTCAATGATATAACTACCTTGAGTTGGCGAATCGAGTAAACCTAATATAGATAATAATGTTGATTTTCCACATCCCGATGGACCAGAAATTGATATAAAATCACCTTTATTAATCGTTAAGTCAATTTGAGTTAATGCATGTGTTTCAATATCTTTCGTTGAATATATTTTACTTATTTTTTCCATTTGGATACTAATTGTTGTATTCATTTCATTCCCCTTAAATTATTATTAATTTATTAAAGTTAGCTGAGCCTGTTTTTTAAACTTACGCATATCACTTAAGATAAATCGATCATTCACATTAGCGCCTGAAATTACTTCAATAAATTGACCACTTTGTTTACCTAGTTTCAGCCATATAAGATCTGCTTTATTATTTTGGTTATCTAATTTATATAATTGAATACTTGATGAAGGCTTACTATTAACAGGTGCTTTAAAATAAAGTACATTTTTGAGTGTTTTTAACAATATGGTTGCTTCTATATTCAACGCTGGTCGTGCGTTGTCTGGCAACTCACCCAATAATGCAATTTCTATTTCAATTTTTCCCTCAACAACAACAGGATCTATTCGCATGACTTTTCCTTTTGCGGTACCACCACGTGTATCTATTTCTACAGGCATGTTTATCTGAATATTTTGCACATCAGCTTGTGGTACTTGTACAATTGCTATTAATTCGTTGGTGCCACCTACCAATGCCAATTGATTACCATTTGCCACACTCTGTCCCAGTTTAACGGGTAATGCTTGCAGAACACCATTAAGTCCAGCTCTAACATTGAGACTTTCCTTTTTATTATTAGCCAATTTCAGTAAACTGCGTTTTTCTTCAATTTTTTCAATTTGAATTTTTTTTGCCTGCAAATGAAAGCGTCTAAGTTGCTTTAGTTTATTTTGTATATTGCGCTCTCGATTTATTAACTTTTCAACAAGTGCCTTTGTTTTCATTAAATCGAGTTGAGATACAATGCCTTTTACGGCAAGTTTCTTTTCAGCTTGCAACCGAGATCGCGCAACTTTTAAATCAATACTTAATTCAGAGGCACGAATTTCAATATCCAATTTTTCACGATTTTGTGTTAACTCAAGCTGTTTTAATACCGACTGTTCTGCATTTACGGCTAAATTTGCGGTGATCACTGCTTGATCAATTTCAGGGTTTGTCATCGTTAGAATAATACTATTCGGTGATACTTTTGCCCCTGGTTTTAATCGTATTTCAGATATCACAGCCGAAAACTGTGCCGTTAAATATTTTTGAGTTTTAGCCTCTAGAATGCCAAAACCTTTTGCTTCCCTTTGTAAGTCACCTTGTTTTATAGTATCAAACCAGAGGTTCTTTGATTCTATTTGCGTAGACTTATTTGGCTGACTCAAACCCCAGAATGTCAATAAAATTAATGACACTCCCACCATTAAACTGATTAAATATTTATGCTTTATTTTTGTATCGCGTTTTCGTTTAATATCCATCACTACACTTCATATTTAAAAGATTGTTGTAGTAATACAGCAAGTATCAAACCAAATCATAACAACTTGATTTTATTTGATTTTTAATTTTAAAGTGATTTTATTAAAGTTAAAATTCCCGAAATCAAAAATATAAAAAGATCGATTATGGGAATAATATAAATTTTACCCGTGACTCTATATCTATGTTATTTCAAAATGCAGGTTTTAGAGCTATCTGAGCGAGTCCAAGTCACGTGAGTTGATGCAGAGGTACCTTTCAAACCAATACAACGATGAATTTAGTTTGCTCATAAGCCCGTATCGGCGAGTATAAACAAGGTTGATGCGGCGTTATTGATTTTATAAGGGAACAACTATTATCTTCAATTAATGCCTTACCTAGA
The DNA here is from genome assembly GCF_002276045.1 of Pseudoalteromonas sp. NBT06-2. Taxonomy (GTDB): domain Bacteria; phylum Pseudomonadota; class Gammaproteobacteria; order Enterobacterales; family Alteromonadaceae; genus Pseudoalteromonas. Next base: position 43,705 of record NZ_NQMR01000070.1, read on the forward strand.
TTCTGTTTAATATTCGTTGAAATCGCGTATTTTGAGGTATCATGGGTATTGACGGTGATCCCGATCATATGTGTTTAGTTGCACAGCAATTAAATTTCAATGATGAGCCAAGTTGTTTAAAGTAGCCATCACGCGTTGGATAGTTTGAATTTGATAAAAATAGACCTACCCGCTTTGGCTCATTTTTAGAATCACGTTCAAACCGAAAAGTGCCAAAAATTTGATCCCACAATACAATTGCGTTACCGTAATTTGAATTCGCCTCATGAGCTAAAGTTGAGTGATGCCAACGATGCAACTCGTTCGTGCTAAATATGTAATTTAACCAACCACTCCTGAGGTTTATGTTGGCATGTTGCAGCATCAATACTGGCTGACTGATAGCTAAGTATCCAAATAAAGCTTCAGCAGAAAAACCAAATAGCATCACTGGCAGTATTCCCATAAAAAAATTCAATCCATAATTCAATCCATAATTCAAAGGATTAAAACGTAGGTTATTGATAGCATAAAGTCTTTGGCTGCTATGGTGCATTGCATGGAGCCGCCATAAAGGCATAACAGTATGATGGAGCCGATGTGACCAATAGCGTCCTAGCTCAATAAGCAGTGTCGCTAAAATAATTTGTACCACTAATGGCAATTGTTGAGGGTTAAATTGCCCCATATCTTCCGATAGATTTAGGGTCGAATAAAAAACGATAACGATAAAAGGTGCTAAGAACTTTAGCAATGGATCAACTAATGCAATAAGTACCAAGGCACTTGTAAGGTCAGTCTGAATATCACCCTGACTCTTATTCCATTCAGAATAAAAAGGAGTAACACGCTCCAAGATTATGGCAAAAATTAAGGTCAGACTCGTTGAACCCAACACAGCAAACTCCAAATCCCATGCCAACGAATAAGCAATCGAGAAAATAGAAACACTTAACATTAAAGACAATAAAAGTAGGTGTTTTGATAAAAAATTGAACATAATAACCTCTTTAAATTAGCTAAAGGTTTATTCTAAAGTCTCTCTGTACGGGGAGAGTCAAGTTCAATTTTATTCAAAGAACAGGTCGGGTTATGCTCTAAGCAGTCCACAATATTTTTCTTGTAATTTAAAAGTTCTTCTTTTTGTTTTTTAAGATTGCTTAATTCGGTGTCAATCTGAGTTGTTTTAGTGATAATCATACTAAGTATACAAGCCCATGGAGCTCGGCTATTTTTTTGTTCGGCAAAAACTTTTATTTCTGATAATCTAAAACCGAGTGATTTTGCTTTAAGAATAAGTCGAATGAGTGTGACATGGTTTTCATTATAGACCCTGTATTTTCCTGATCTCATTACGTCATTTAACAAGCCAATCTCTTCGTAAAATCGAATTGCTTTAATCGATGCTCCCGTTTCTTTTGAAATTTTTCCAATATACATGCTGTATTTCTCAATTTATGGTGACGTGTGCTATTTATTAACCTTTTTATATTATGAACTAAACAGTACTTAATCAACCATTAGGGAACTTGATTGAAACTGTAAGCCGACATTCAATTTTGAATTTAATTACATTGTAATTTAGAATAAACAAGATATTTCTATTTTATATCATTTCAGCTTTATCTCGCCTTAATAAAACACAAAAGTATTCTGCATTATAAGTAATCCAAATTCTATTGTTGGAACGTCTAATTTGAATGCTGACTTACAAGTTTATATCAAGGGAAATACAGATTTCCCCTGAATATATAGTTAATATATTGCAGGCTATATCAATGTACACTAGCTCATTAGGCTTTGGTTGTGTCACTTTTGTTCAATTACTTAGCGTAAAGAAATCAGTAATGGATTAGCCTATCTTATTAAGTTGTTGTAATCCGGTTAATACAGATGTTAGCGCGGTTAGGGTTAGCCTGTATTGTTCATTAATCTCTGTTAAATCCCCCTCTTGGCATAGAAATTCTAATTTCTGTGCTTCATCCTGCACGTTTTTAGCACCCATATTCGCGGCTACACCTTTTAACGTATGAGCTAGTCGCTCCATGGTTTTTAGGTCCTTTGATGCGTAAGCCTGATTAAACTTGTATCCAAAATCTTCTTCCCCGTCTTTAAACTTTCTTAATAACCGCAAGTATAGAGCTTCATTATCTTGTGTGATTTTTAGCCCGACATTGATGTCTATACCTGGTAAGCTTAGTTTAGACAGTTTTGAATGTTTACGTT
>NZ_NQMR01000071.1 GCF_002276045.1 Pseudoalteromonas sp. NBT06-2
CAAATTATATTGTCATTAGGGGTCATTATCAGTTTCCCCAACTCCTGAAATGATCAAACTTTACACTTAAAGTCTATAAATTATTAGCGAATAACATCGTATATTGATCAAACTTTATTGTCTGCTGACAAGAGGAGCAACCGTTTATTCCAGGCTTCATAACTTCATTTATACCGCCTTTACCTAACCCTAGGTTACGTAGAACAGAATTCCCTAGAAATGCTCAAGAATTAACTTTAGCAACGGCTTGGAGATTGACTGAAGATGAGCACTCAGTATTAATTTATTGCCCTTTAAAGACTTCTGTAAATACATTTGCATCTGTAATAATGGATTTGCATAAGAGAGGAGCTTTACAATCGGTGTTAACAGTACCAGTTGAACAACTAGAGTTTGCAAAAACTCTAGGAAGCGAATGGCTCGGTAACGAACACCCAATTGTTCAATGTTTAAATATTGGGGTGGCTGTGCACCATGGTGGATTACCAACTCCTTTTAGAAAGGAAATGGAAAAACTTTTAAGAGATGGGGCTTTAAAAGTTACGATATCTTCTCCAACGTTGGCTCAAGGCCTCAATTTATCAGCTACCGCTGTTGTTATATATTCTTTGTGGAGAAACGGTAACTTAATTGAAGCATCAGAGTTTAAAAATGTAATAGGAAGAGCAGGAAGAGCTTTTGTTGATACTCACGGACTGGTGCTGTATCCGATATACGAAGACCATGCTAAGCAAAAAGGGTTGTGGCGAGGACTTGTTGAAGATACTAATGCAAGAGAAATGGAAAGTGGCTTAGCTATGCTTGTTTATTCACTTATTACAAGGATTGCCGCAAGCAGCGGAAAAAATGAGTTTAGTGACATTCAAGAATACATTTTAAATAACAATCAAAGCTTGGAATTCCCCTTAGTTGTAAATGAACCATCAAGTGATACAGAAGAGCAAAGGAAAGAATGGAATATCAATATCGTAAGATTAGATACAGCTCTTCTTAGTATGTTAGGCGAGGAAGATGTTAACGATGCAACGATACCAAGTGTTCTTGATAGCGTTCTTCAATCTTCATTGTGGCAAAGAAGATTAAGACGACATGAAGAAGATGTACAAGGTACGTTTTCTTCAATTTTGGAGATTCGAGCTAAACATATTTGGAGTTCATCCACACCTCTTCAGAGAAAAGGATATTTTTTAGCAGGAGTAGGGTTAGAAACAGGGCAGAAATTAGACCTGATAGCACCAAACGCAAATAAATTACTCGTTAAAGCAAACGCTTATATTCTAAAAAATATTCAAGATGAAGCAATAGAAACAATCACTGCATTAGCCGAATTAGTATTTGAAATCTCACCATTTAGTCCTTTAACATTCCCTGATGACTGGCGACATATCTTAGAAGTTTGGTTAAAAGGAGAAGCTTTCAGTGACCATGAATTTGATTCTATTGATGATGCATTAAAATTTGTTGAAGATGGTTTAATTTATAGATTACCTTGGGGATTAGAAGCAGTAAGGGTACGTGCAAAAGCTAATGAAGATGAAATTAATGAAACATTCGATATAGAAGGTTATATGATTGTCCAAGGAGGGGTAATTGATGATCAGTATGAACTGGGTTTAATTGTTCCTGCGATTGAAAGTGGAACTCTAAATAGAAGTGCAGCCATGTTAATGCAGGCAGGTTTTGGGTCTCGTTCAGAAGCTATAAGTGCTATTCAATCGACTGGAGGCACTTTTTCCAATAGTCGTGAATTTAAAGAGTGGTTATCATCAGACGCGATCAAAGCATACGTAGCAGCATTAAACTTAATTAGTGAAAATACTGCAAAACTGTGGAAAATGTTCCTTAAAGAATACCAACCGAAATCAAATACTGTTTGGGAAGGAACCAGTACTAATCTTCCTGTAAATTGGGAACCTGGCGTTAATGCACAGATTGGTCAACTTATTAAGCTGCATAATGAAGATGCCGATGTGACTAAGGTGCTTAGTTCTGATGGTGAAGTAATTGGTAAGCTTCGAGAAAGATATGAGTTATTGAAAAATGGAGTGTATCGGACACAGGTTGAAGCAAATAATTTTTTACAGGTAACTTATTGGGGAACTGGTGAAAATCCTTTTCAAGCCAGTTAATTTGATGGGTAGAGCATATTTCAAAAATTATTGTAACTCACTTCTCTTGGAAGCCATTAATAATAGCATAGGGTAAAAATCATATGGGAAGGATGAAGGCTAAAGAACAGAATGTTTTTGATCTAAAATGGGAGAGGTTTGTTCAAAAGTTTAAAATAATTCGCAAGACTGGAAATGTTTCTCGCGATGAGAAAGAGCAATTAATTAAAGATTATGACTTAAAAACAACTAACGGGTTAATTACGTATAAAAAGCTCAGTGATCTTTTACAAAAAAATAATATATTGACTGATAGAGAATACAAAACCACTTTGATTGAGCGCGGATTTTTATTCATGATCCGTCATCATCCACGAGCAGATGTTGTTGTTGCTTTAGCAACTAGATTTAATGTTGATATTAATGCAATGAATCAGAGACTACGAGCACTTGGTTACAGGCATCGTACTGCAATAAAATTGCAAAATTGGCACGATGAAGCCAAGAAAATGGCCCTAAATGGTGACGATTACAAGACAATATCTGACCAAGTAAACAAACCTACTACCTTAGTAATTGCATTCTTGCGTCATGAAGTAGATATTGAGTTATCTGAAGATTTTGGAGTTCGAGGAACCAAAATTTCATACCGAAATTTACAAGATAAAACTATCGAAAATTCGCATTTAGAGAGGATTATTTGGGCTGATGGCACAGTACAGGCAGGTAATGAAGTTGTTATAGCAATTTGTATCGACGATCAAGAATACTTAAGAGATCTATCGTTTAGCCTTGCCGTGTCTGGCCAAGGGCCAAAAGTTTCAATTATTAAAACTAAATCAGATAGTGGCCGTCATAGCGATAAAGATAGAGTGGGTTTCACCATAGCTCGTAGTTCTTATGCTAACTACCTGAAATCGCTAGGTATGCCTCAAAACAAAGAAAAAACGGAATTTGGATTTCCAGAATATATTTTTAATAATACTAAATTCTTCTGGTCGTTTTTACGTGGCTTCTTTGAGGGGGATGGAACAATAACGAAAGAACAAATAGGTCTTTGTGTTAACCTTGAGCAAGCGAATAGATTAAATATATTTTTAATACAATATGTTAGGTTTTCAGGAAGTGTTGTTGCAGATAAGTCTATTTTTAGGCTTGGTTTTGGTAGCCTTCCTCAAGTTATGTTATTAATCGCCGGGATGTATTCAGTGGGTGGTATATGCATGGCCCGTAAATTGGAAAGATCCAAAAATTGTTGGAACAAAAATAAAGAAAAATACGATATAAATATAAACTTTGAAGAGCTTACTCAATTATCAGATGAAGATTTACAATCAAAGATATTTAGGCCTCTGCAACAAAAAATGAAAGCGTTAAAATATACTGTCGAAGCTAAAAATATTGATACAGGAGAGATTTTTATTGGTTTTAAATCTGATTTCGTTTCAAAATTAGGCACCAAAACGTCTAATGTTACAAGGGTAGAAAAAGGGGAGCGCAAGTCGGTCTATGGTTGGAAATTAACGTATTCTGAAAAATACAGTTAGTTTTTTTGTTAGCTATTTAAAGATGATAAAACTTCTTTATCACTTGAATAATGTAATTTACTTATTTTTTAAGTAGCTTAGAACAACTTCGTGGTGATCTTTAATTTTAAACTTATTAAAAATATGTTCTAGATTTCCATTTTCATCAATAACGAAGGACGGCATTAATTATACATTAGATGTGGCAGAGTTGAATATAATTTGGGAGCATTGATGGTCGATATTTTCCAATGCACACCTACTGTCGGTATAGATAAGTTGACAACATTTAGCCAATAATCGGTTGTTAGGAATAGTTATGATCTTTTTCTTTAAAATGAGCAAGTTCATGTACCACTAGCATTTTTAGCATTTCGCTTGGCGCTGACTTTAGGCTTTGTGCAATCCTTATTTCATGTTTACTTTTGAGTTTTCCGCCGTGATTGCGACTTATAAAAGTATGTGTGCCTAATGCGTTTTGGATTAAGTCTTTTTGCTTTTCATATAATGCTTTACTGATTTGAGGAGTATTTCGTAGATATTGTTGTTTTAAATCATTAGCATATTGATAAAGTGCTTTATCAGAGTTGATATTATGTGGGGTAGGGTACTTATTTGATAAATAAGTTTTAACTTTATTACTTTGAATTAACTGCATTACTTGAGTTTGAATATAGTGTGGATAATTTAAAAAGTACTTGTTTACAGACACGAATCTTCCTCAAAAAAAAGATTATATTTGATTTTTATAGTAATACCAATTCCGATAATTAAGTGACCACTCAGAGTTTATGAAGTTTTACAATTCTAGGGATGTCAGTGAATTATACCAATACGAATAAATAATTACTCAATTTAAATGAACTAAATATTCCAATAACATGTTGCTTTCAATCCTAATAGTTTGCTATTACTCAATCAAGCGTCTTGTTCTTGAAAATTTATCCTTATTAAAATTTGATCACTAACTTACTCGTATTGGTATTAATGGTTATTCCCTTTAGAACTGACATAACAACGAAGTGTAAATTATCAAAAACTCCTTTTAGGCGGGTTTCAAAGCGCTTTATGCTACGTTATTGGTTTTGATAAGGAATAACCATTGTCTATAATCAATGCCTTGTCTAAAGCGCTTTGAACTCCCGCTGATTGATTTCAATTCTTCAGGATCCGAGTTTAAAATCACTTTTTAAAAAATCGAAATACCCATGTAGCAAGGGTATAGATACTCGCATTTATGTGTTATTTGGGTATAATCAGCAGCAATTATTTATAACAACTCATCAGGTCATTTGACTGATAGGAAAACTATGCGCTCGATATACTGCGGACAATTAAACAATACACATGTAGATCAAACTGTTGAACTATGTGGCTGGATCAATAAACGTCGTGATTTAGGCGGCTTAATCTTTGTAGACTTAAGAGACAGAGAAGGTATTGTACAAGTAGTTTTTGATCCTGATGTAGCTAGTTTAATGGATAATGCGACAAGTTTACGTAATGAATTTTGCGTAAAAGTAACTGGTATTGTTCGTGCCCGCCCTGAAAGTCAAATAAATAAAGATATGACAACAGGAGAAGTTGAAATTTTAGGCAAAAGTCTTGAAATTATTAACCGCTCTGAGCCATTACCGTTAGATTTCAATCAGAAAAACTCTGAAGAAATGCGCCTTAAATACCGATACTTAGATTTACGCCGTATCGAAATGAGTGATCGTATTAAATTGCGCGCAAAAGCAAGCAGCTTTGTTCGTAACTTTTTAGATAGTAACGAATTCTTAGATATTGAGACACCAGTATTGACTAAGGCGACTCCTGAAGGTGCGCGAGATTATTTAGTACCGAGTCGTGTTCATAAAGGATCTTTCTACGCTTTACCACAATCACCACAGTTATTTAAACAAATGCTAATGATGTCTGGTTTTGATCGTTATTACCAAATTGTTAAATGTTTCCGTGATGAAGATCTACGTGCTGATCGTCAGCCTGAATTTACACAAATCGATATTGAAACTTCATTCATGAGCTCAGATCAAGTTCGCGACATAACTGAAAAATTAATCACTCAAATGTGGCAGTCTTTATTAAACGTTGATTTAGGTACTTTCCCTGTAATGCCTTATTATGAGGCAATGTCACGTTATGGTTCAGATAAGCCTGATTTACGTAATCCACTAGAGCTGATTGATGTAGCTGATTTAATGAAAGATGTTGAATTCAAAGTATTTTCAGCTCCTGCAAATGATGAAAAAGGCCGTGTAGCAGTATTAAGTGTACCAGGTGGAGCTAAATTATCTCGTAAGCAATTAGATGAATATACAAAATTTATCGGTATTTACGGTGCTAAAGGTTTAGCATGGATGAAAATAAAAGACCGAGATGCAGGTATTGAAGGTGTTCAATCTCCAGTCGCTAAGTTTTTAAATGCTGATGTGATCAATGCACTACTTGAGCGCACTAATGCACAAACTGGTGATATCATCTTATTTGGTGCTGATAAAATAAATGTTGTAAACGAAGCGATGGGTGCATTACGTCTTAAGATTGGTTTAGATCTTGAATTAACTGATTTAAATAAATGGGCACCGCTTTGGGTTGTAGACTTCCCAATGTTTGAAGAAGATGATGAAGGAATACTTCATGCAGTTCATCATCCGTTTACAGCACCAAAATATATGACTGCTGAAGAATTAGAAGCAAATCCCGCTGCTGCAATCTCTGACGCATATGATATGGTATTAAATGGTTATGAAGTAGGTGGTGGTTCGGTTCGTATACATAATAATGATATGCAAGCTGCTGCCTTTCGTATCTTAGGTATTGAAGCACAAGAGCAAGAAGATAAATTTGGCTTCTTACTTGAAGCATTAAAATACGGTACACCACCACACGCTGGTTTAGCATTTGGTTTAGACCGTTTAGCTATGTTGTTATGCGGCACAGATAATATCCGTGACGTAATTGCTTTCCCTAAAACAACGCAAGCATCATGTTTATTAACCAATGCACCAAGTAAAGCTAACCCTGACTCATTAGTTGAATTAGCTGTTACGGTTACTTTACCTATAGATGGTCAGTCCGAATAATAGTATTTCCGTTAATAAAGTGGTCAATCAGCGCTTTGAAATCCGCTTAAAAGGAGCTTTTGATAATTTACACTTCTTTGTTATGTCAGTTCTAAAGAGAATAACCATGAACTCACTGACATGCATAGAATTGTAAAATCTCATAAGCTCTGAATGGTCACTTAATTATCGGAATTGGTATAAATAATATCTCCCAAATTAAAGGTATAAAAAAGGCGAGTTAAGCCGCCTTTTTTAATATCAAATGTAAATTAAGTAATTTTTATGACTTAATTTAAACCTGATTTTAGTTTTTCTTTTGCAGCTTCCACTTTAGAAAAATCAAAACCCAATTCTTCAACAGCTTCTTTAATAATATTAGGGTTAGTCATTACTAATCCCATTATTTGCTGTAGTTTTTCAGGTGCAATGCCCATAGTTTGGATTAAAGCCATTGCCGCCATTGGATTTTCAGTTAAGGCTTGAAAAAGTTTTTTAGTTTTTTCTTTGCTTATATTTGATTCATTTAAAATTTGGATAATCGGGTTCATGTTATGCCTTATGCTAGACGGTAGAATATGAGGATATTTTACTATAAAAAAGCCCATTAGAATAAATATTTTAACTATGAGTTTTTATGTAGGTGTTTATGAACTTACTAAGCTTAATCTAGATTGAGCTTTACCGCTTTTTTTTAGTAAAAAGGCTTCAAACTGTTCAGCAGATAAAGGTTTAGAGTAATGGTAACCTTGCAATATTTCACAATTTAATTCATTCAGAATATCAATTTGATCTGAGTATTCTACACCTTCAGCAACCACATCTAAATCTAAGTTATGGGCAATAGTAACAATAGAATCAACCATATTACGGCCACGTTTTGAGCAAATATCATCTATAAAAGCCTTATCAATTTTTAATGTATTGAGTGGAAACTCTTTTAATAATGCTAAAGAAGAATAGCCAGTACCAAAATCATCCATCGCTAAATGTATCCCACGTTCACTGAGTGATTTCATGATACTGATAGCATTTTTTGGATCATCCATTACAGTGCCTTCAGTTATTTCTAGTTCCAAAAAATAAGAGGGCAGATTATGTTTTTGCAAAATACGATCAATTACTTGAGTTAAGTCTGGAAGTGAAAATTGCTTCGCTGATAAGTTAACTGCGACTCTGCCATTAAAAAGACCTTTTGTTAACCATTTTTTTACATCTCTACAGGCTTTATCCAGAACGACTTCCCCAATTTCTATGATTTGTCCAGTTTCTTCAGCAATTGGGATAAATTGCACAGGACTAATTAAACCTTTATTGGGTGTAATAAAACGAACTAAAGCTTCCATACCCATTAACTCACCCGTTTTTAGGTTCATTTTCGGCTGATAAAATACACAGAATTGATCCTCTTTAAGACCATATCTCATTAAGTTTTCAATTTGAAGACGTTTAACTGCCTGTTTGTTCATAGTGTCATTGAAAAATAAATATCGATTACCTTGCGTTTTAGCATGATACATAGCGGTATCTGCATTTTTTAGTAATACTTCAGGGCTGTTACCATCTTCGGGGAATAATACAACACCTGTACTTGATGTGATCACAAGCTCATGACCTGACATATGAAAAGGTTTGATAATTTCAGCTAAAAAATCTTTAGCCATACGGGTTATAGTGTAAATGTCATTTGTATTGGTCATTACTAAACCAAATTCATCGCCGCCTAATCTGTAGATACTATCTTGTTGCCGCGTTATTTTACTAAGTCTATTTGCTAAACGACATAACAGCATATCCCCTAAATGATGCCCTAATGAATCATTTATTTTTTTGAAGTTATCTAAATCAAAAACAAGCAAAGAATGATGAGTGCGTTGATCGACTAGCTTCTTAAGATTACTAAAAAAAACATTACGATTTGGTAAACCAGTTAATCGATCTCGATTTGATAATTTTTGTAACTCAAATTCTGTTTGTTTACGTTCGCTTATATCATTATATAACACGATGAAGTGGGTGATTTTTCCAGCTTTATTTTTCACTACATCAATGGACATATCGATTGGTATAAGCTTATTCATTTGATTTGGTAACTTGAGTTCCTGTTGCCAATGTCCTTTTTCAGCTAGTACTTTTTTTAGTTTATCTATATAAATATCTTTATAACCATGTAGAGTAAAACGTTTACCTATATATTGTGCTTTTTGGCCGCCAAAAGCTTTTAAATAGCTTGGGTTTACTTCTACAAAATTAAATGACTTATCATAAATAGCGATAGGATCTGAAAGATTTTCTATACACTTGGCAAATAAGTTTAAATGTTCTTCAGTTGATTTTATTCGGCTAATATCTTTAAGTGTGCCAGTCATTCTTTTTGGTTTTAAAATAGCAGTGTGCTCAATTACTTTTCCTCTATCTAATACCCAACGCCAGTTTCCTAAATTATCTTTAGTACGATAGCTAGCTTCAAAAAATGCTGTATGTCCTGAGAAATGTTGTTTTAATAACAACTCAACTTTTGGTAAATCTTTTGGATGTATATGTTTTCTATTAGGTGGAGTCGTGACGTTCTCATCTTGCTTTATAAATTGACCGTCATTCATACGGATCATTTCACCGGTAGATATATTCCAATCCCATAAAGTATCCCCACTTCCAACTAAGCTATTTTTTAAACGTTCTTCAGAGCGTTTTAATTCTTTTTTAGAACGACGAAGTTTGTATATACCAAATAACGCGATGGGGAGGGATATGGCCATAAAAATAATAGGGATAGCCGCCATAGATTCAACATAACTAGCTTCAAAACTAAAAGCAGATGCAGAATAAAATAGCGTAAAAAAAACACTTAATATCAAGGTATATGTTATTATAGTTCGCATAAGATGCAACAGCTACCTTATTATCTCATTTTGACTGGTTACAATAATGCAATGAAAGCCTAGTGTCAAAGTTTTCTAGCTATTTTTGTTTGTTGATCTGTATTCTATACGTGATCTAGCGCTATTTAACGTATCTAAAGCATATTTATACATATCTTGTTTTGAAAGTGACTTTAGTGATTTCACCAAACGTGTTTGCATAGAAAATTCAAAATCTTGGTTTTCTAAACAGAGCCAAAAACGTAAAGATCTCAGCCTTAGGTTTTTATCTTTTTCTTGTACTTGAGTTAATAAACCTTGCTTACTGTTACGCCAAGCCTCTTGAGGCATATCATTTATTGTTTCTACATATTGACTTGTAAAGGCATGGCTATATTCAAGTAACATTTGGGCATCAACTTCTGGTGATTGTATATAAAAAGCGATACCAGCTCTGCCATTTAAAGGCGCGTAGCCAGTGCCAACGAGATATCCTAGTTGTTTTTGTGTTCTTAACTCTTGAAAATAGTCTTGTGATATAAGGTGGTTTAAGCACATCATTTTTACTTTTTCATCAACACTATTTGACAGTGCCTGATAATAAACAACCATAGCATGGTCTTCATGATTTAGAGATACGACTTTACTTATTGGCTTATCTAAAATATTTATGGGGCGATTTAGATCTCCTATGATCTCTAGCTTGCTTATATATTTTTCAATCGCACTATTAAACTTTATAGCATCTTGCTTTTGCCAATTACCATGTAACAACACTTGAACATGTAATTTGTTAAATAATTGTTCCGTAAAGGTTACGAATTGCTTAAAAGAGACTTGATTTAAAGACTCAGCTAAAGATTCAGGTGTCGGGTTCCAAGGTAAAAGTTCAGCACTTAATAAACTGAATAACTGGCTTACTGGTTTATTATGGTTCCCTGAATTCCAGTGCCTACAAAGTTGTTTTTTATACTCTTCAAAACGCTGAGGTTTGAATTGACTATTAAATAATTTTGCTAAAAGTCCTTCAAGTAGATCTAATTGATTAGTTGAAATACCTGAAGTATGTAAGGTTAAACCACCTTGATGGATTGAAAGTTGGTAACTTAGACCTGCTAATTCTGCAGGATAAAAATCTTGAGCAACATGATCCATAAATAAATCACTAAATAATCGTGTAAGTGCCATATTTGTGACACTTTGTACTGTGAAATATGAATCTAAGGCCATATAAAAGTGGCCCTTTATTATTCTAAACTCTTTTTCTTGTTGGAACCAAAATTTCATACCTGGTTTACATATCAACTTTTTTGGAACTGAGTTTTTAGTTTCTAAGGTTAATAAATTTATTTTATTGGCCAAATAAGGATTAGTCTTAGGAAGTTGCATTTCACTCAAAGCGTTATTTATATTTTTGAGTTTATCGATCCAGTCTTTATTGATAGTTTCACATTTGTAGGGCGTATGGTACCAAGCTGCTTTTTTATCTGTTTTTACATCAGGGTGTATTAAAACAATGCGCATATTGTTTGGGTTTAGCCAGTTGAGTACTTTAAGCCACTGAGTTTCATTAAATCCATCCATTAAATAATCCCCTTGAACATAATCCTGAGTTGGATAATGCTGCATGTTGATACTTAACCCATGTACAAAGTCTATTATTTTCGATTTTTCTTGGTTGTCAAAAGCGATTTGTAAAAGTGATTTTTTATCATTATATAATGGGATAAATGTGTTTAACTCTTTTTTTAATAAAGGAAGAAATGAAAAAATAGTTTCTATTATTTCTTGATAGTGACTTATACCTTCATCGGTGAGAGAAATACTCATGTTAAAGTCTTTAAAGTTACTACCATTAATGCCTCCTCCAGCAGTTAAGCTGTTGAGCCAACCTTTATTTTTTAAAATATCATACAAAGAGCCTTTTCCTTCATAACCTAAAATATGTGCTATGAAACTGACTGTTTTATGTTTATAAAAAGTATCAATATTTGGCATGGCAAAACTGATGATGAGCTTTTGCATATGTTTGTGAGGTTCAATATAAATAATTTTTTCTAAATGTGTTGTTTGATATAAAGGCTCTGCAATAGGATTTTTTTGTATATCATTATCATTTAGTTCATTAAATAAGCTATTAATTAAAGTTGTTTGCTTTTCAATTGAAAGTTTACTGCATAATACTAAGGTCATTCTTTTTGCAATATAGTGCTTAGAGAAGAAAGTTCTAATTTCTTCACTGATGCACTTTCCTCTATCATTTAATGTATCGGAATTTCCTACTGAAAATTTTGAAAATGGATGCTTTGAATTGACTGTCTCCTTATGGACCTGGTAAATTCTACGACTATCATCTTTTAACTTAAGCTTAAACTCTGCATCTATCGCATTTCTTTCTTTCTTAGTGGCATCAGAGCTCAATAATGGGTTTATAAAAAAGCGGCTAAATTGTTCAAGAGCAGATTGAAGGTGCGGGGTTTCAATATCAAAAAAATAGCTAGAATGCTCACTGCCAGTCCAAGCATTACAACTGCCACCATGTTGACTTGTGTATTTAGAAAACGCACCTGGTTCGGGAAATAAATCAGTGCCTAAAAAAAGCATATGCTCTAAAAAATGCGCCAATCCTTGCCTATCTTCGGGATCATCAAAGTTTCCCGCATTGACAGTTAAAGAAGCGGCTGACTTTTCGCTATCAAGATCTTGAATGAGTAAAACTTTAAGACCATTGTTTAGTGTAAGACTCTGATAAGTTCTGCTATCATTATTACTAATTTTTATAGTTTGTTTCAAAAGATGGCTCCAAATTAAAATTTACATACCCTAATTGTAAACTCTGGGTATTTAGGAGCTTTTTGCTGACAGCTTCAGGTGATGGTTATTTTATCCTGAACATTAAAAGCACTTAGTTGTACGTTAAATTATACTCGATGTATTAGTAATATAGCTGAAATAAACCAAGCCTGGCTATTCTTTTTATTTTTTATTAGTAGCGAATGTATCATAAATGAAAAAAATTTTTATTATGCGTCATGGTCAAGCATCGCCTATGTGTGCCGATGATGCTAACCGCACTTTAACAAGTTCAGGTATCAGTGAAGTTAATGTTATGAGCGAATGGCTTGCAACAAGAGTTTCGATAGATGCTGTGCTAGTGAGTCCATATGTAAGAGCGCAGCAAACTTTAAAATTAGTCAAAAAAAACCAAAAAAACATTAAACTAGAACAAATATCAACTGACTTTATTCCTGAGGCAAACTCAACCGATTCTTGTGATTTTTTACAAGCTCTAATAGCACTACATCCTGAAAATAATAATTGGTTAGTGGTCGCGCATATGCCTTTAGTTAGTTATTTAGTGGGTGAGTTATGCCCAGAGCAAATGCCTATATTTGATACGGCAGCCATAGCTTGTATTGAATATGATGATAATGACGGATTAGGTGAGTTGGTTGGGTTAAAATCACTTAGTAGAATTTGATGAGATAAAGAACTGTAGGTTAATCACTTGATCTTTATCTCACGTTTTAAAACTTCGGATTAGTTGGTTGGCTTATCACAACTAATAAAGCGCCTTTTCCACCAAACTCTAAAGGAGCTTGATGCATGGCTAAGATGTCAGGGTGCTGTACCAAATAATGCGGTACTTTTTGCTTTAAGATATATTCACCTATACCGTGTACAACACATGCACAGCGGTAATGTTGTTTTTTACATTCTGCAATTAAGGCTATGAGCTCTTGTTTAGCTTGTTCTTTATTTAAGCCATGTAAATCCAGCACAAGTTCAGGGTAAAAGTCACCACGCCTCAACTGTTTCGCTAAGTAAGTATCTTGCCCTGGTTGAACATAGTTTATCGTGCCGTTATTTTCTAAATTAGGCACGTATTCATCGGAAAAATAAAATTCAGCTAAGCGCTTTTTCTTTTCACCTTCTTCAATTACATGTTTCTTTTGTAATATATTTCGCTTAAATACGACTTTATCTTGTTGTAGTTTTTTTGTGTCGCCAAACATATCTCTAAATAGATCAGCGTCATCTTCTGGCAAGACATTTTTTTCAGATTCTTGGATGCGTTTTTTTGCTTCTACATCGGCTTTTTGTTGCATATTTTTAACTATGCTTTTTTTGATTTGTTGCAATTCTTTTTTCATGAGACAAGTTTAATTAAAAATAAGCTAAATCTCAAAAATAATATCAAGACAATAATCTTGACGATCGGATACAATAGGGAAATATAATGTTGGTTAGTTGAAATATAATGAATGAAGCGCAAATAAAACCTGAAATACTCAAGGAAGCAATAAATGAACTTGAAACTATAAATGATTGGTTGCGTTTTAGTGCGAGTCAATTTTCACAAGCTGGATTGTTTTTTGGTCATGGCACTGATAATGCTTGGGATGAAGCTGTTAGCTTAATTTTACCTTCACTTCATTTACCAATTGATATGCCTCGTGATGTTATTAGTTCAAAACTAATTACCAGTGAAAAACAACAATTAGCTGCGCTTATTGAAGTAAGAATTAATCATCGTACACCAGTACCATATTTAACAAATCAAGCGTGGTTTGCAGGTTTACCTTTTTATGTTGATGAGCGCGTACTAGTGCCAAGATCGCCATTTGCAGAGCTTATTAGCAATCGTTTTTCTACTTGGTTAGAAGACGGTAAACCTATGAACCGTATATTAGATATGTGTACGGGTTCTGGTTGTATTGCTATTGCACTAGCAAAAGCATTCCCAAATGCACAAGTTGATGCTGTTGATATTTCTTATGAAGCCCTTGAGGTTGCTGATTTTAATATTCATGAACATATGGAGTCAGATCGTGTTTATCCAATACAATCAGACGTATTTAGTGGTGTACCGGGTCAAAAATATGATTTAATAATTGCTAACCCGCCTTATGTTGATGCTGAAGATATGTCCGACTTACCTGATGAATTCCATCATGAACCAGAATTAGGTTTAGCTTCAGGCGATGATGGTTTAGATGTTACTCGAATTATTTTAGCTGAAGCAGCAGAACACTTGACTGATAATGGATTATTATTTGTCGAAGTAGGTAATTCTATGATACACATGGAAGTTATCTATCCAGATCTGCCATTTACTTGGTTAGAATTTGAAAATGGTGGCATAGGTGTATTTGTATTGACCAAAGAAGAATTGATTGAACATATTTAACATGTACCATGATACTTGGAAATACAGGTTTCAGAGTTTGGGTAGGATACTGGAATTATAGCGTTTCATTTAGGTGTAAGTCGTATGTGATTTAAATCACATGTAATTAAATATTGATAATTTTTTATGGGAATGAGGAAAATCAATGGCAGGTAATAGTATTGGGCAGCTATTTAAAGTAAGTACTTTTGGTGAAAGCCATGGTGTTGCTTTAGGTGGTGTTGTAGATGGTTGTCCAGCAGGACTAGAAATCAATGAAGATGATTTACAAGTTGATTTGGATAGAAGAAAACCAGGACAAAACCGTTATACCACGCAACGACGCGAAGAAGATAAAGTACAGATTTTATCGGGTGTTTTTGAAGGTAAAACAACTGGTACAAGTATTGGTTTGCTAATCAAAAATGGCGATCAAAGATCGCAAGATTATGGTAAGATTAAAGACGTATTTCGCCCAGGTCATGGTGATTATACTTATTGGCATAAATACGGCATACGCGATTACCGTGGTGGTGGTCGTTCATCGGCAAGAGAAACTGCGATCCGTGTTGCTGCGGGTGGCATAGCTAAAAAATATTTAAAACAATGTCATAGTATTGAAATAAAGGCGTGTTTATGTCAGTTAGGACCAATAAAAGCAGAGCAATTTGATTGGGACTTAGTAGAAGAAAATCCGTTTTTCTTTCCTGACAAAACAAAACTTGAAGCTCTTGATCAATATATGCGAGATCTTAAGAAGCAAGGAGACTCTATTGGTGCAAAAGTAAAAGTTGTGGCCTCAAATGTTCCTGTTGGATTAGGTGAACCTGTATTTGATCGACTTGATGCTGAAATTGCCCATTCGTTAATGAGTATTAACGCAGTAAAAGGCGTTGAAATGGGTGATGGTTTTGATGTTGTTGAGCAAAAAGGTTCTGAGCATAGAGATGAGTTAACGCCTGAAGGTTTTAAATCCAATCATGCTGGAGGTGTATTGGCTGGTATTTCTACAGGGCAAGATATTATCGCATCTATCGCGTTAAAACCGACATCGAGTATTACGATACCAGGGCAGAGTCTAAATACTAATAATGAATCAGTCGATATGATCACAAAAGGTCGTCATGATCCTTGTGTTGGTATACGT
Source organism: Pseudoalteromonas sp. NBT06-2 (assembly GCF_002276045.1). Lineage (GTDB taxonomy): Bacteria > Pseudomonadota > Gammaproteobacteria > Enterobacterales > Alteromonadaceae > Pseudoalteromonas. Next base: position 15,881 of record NZ_NQMR01000071.1, read on the forward strand.
GCTATTCCAATTGTAGAAGCGATGCTTGCAATTACTTTGATGGATCATTTGTTACGTCAAAGAGGACAAAATCCACATGTTAATTTAGAGCACGGACCAATCCCAGGCAGTTTCAGTTAATAGTGAGATAAAGAATAAATTAAAAACACTACTTATATTAATATAACGAGTGTTTTTTAATTTGACTATTTTGTAAAATTAACAGCAATTGTTAGGATTAAACTAAATTACTTTTTATGCACCAAATATCTGACTTAATTTCTATATTTGATAATACATTTTATCGAAACTATCAAACTCGACTTATTCGAGGAGATGATGAACCAATCTATCGTCCTGCAGATAATGAATATAATTTTCATCGTATTATTTTTGCCCATGGCTATTACGCAAGTGGTATGCATGAAATAGCACATTGGTTGATAGCGGGTGAAAAGCGCAGATTAATTGAGGATTATGGCTATTGGTATTCTCCAGATGGTCGATCTGGAAAACAACAAGCTGAATTTGAAAAGGTAGAAATAAAACCTCAAGCAATTGAATGGGCATTATGTATAGCTGCGGGCTTTAAATTTAATGTATCAGCAGATAACTTAAATGGTGAGCAGCCTTGTAGAGTGAGTTTTCAAAAAAAAGTACACCAACAAATCATGAAATATATAGCAAACGGTTTTAGTCAAAGAACACAACAGTTATTAAAAGCACTTAGTGACTTTTATCAAACACCTTGGCCATTAACAGAGCAAAGATTTAATTGGTAAAAAATAATGAAAAAATTTAAGTTAGGTTTAATTGTCAATCCAGTTGCAGGCTTAGGCGGTAGTGTTGCCCTTAAAGGTAGCGATAATATGAGCCAACAAGCTTTTAAATTAGGTGCTGTTGCTAAATCAAATATGAGAACGCGTGCTGCACTTGATGTTTTAATGCCATATCAATCTCAAATAGAAATTTATACGGTTACAGGCTTAATGGGAGAGCAAGTCGCAAAGGATTTAGGTTTTGATACCCATGTTGTTTATGAATCTCAATTGGAATCTACAGCACAAGATACTGAAGAAGCAGTACAATCTTTAAAATATATAGGTGTTGATCTTATATTATTTGCCGGTGGTGATGGTACTGCTCGTAACATATGTCATGCAGTAGAAGATTCTTGTGTTGTTTTAGGTATTCCAGCAGGCTGCAAAATTCATTCAGGGGTATATGCAATTACACCAAAAGCAGCGGGGCGTGTTGTCGAGTTACTAGTAACAGGAGAACTTGTCACAATTCAAAATGCCGATGTTATGGATATTGATGAAGTTGCATTTAGACAAGGGCGTGTAAAAGCTCGAAGGTATGGTGAAATGCAAGTGCCTTCAGAATTGAGATATATTCAAAGTGTTAAAAGTGGCGGTAAAGAAACTGATGAACTTGTATTAGATGATATCGCAGCATATATCGCGTCTGAAATGGAAAATGATGAAAAATATATCATAGGATCTGGTTCTACAGTGGCTGCCGTGATGGCAGAAATTGGTTTAGAGAATACTTTATTGGGTGTTGATGTTATAGAAGATCATGAGCTGGTTGCATCGGATGTAACTGCGGATCAACTTGTTAATATTATCAAAGAACAAATATCTCAAGGGTTAAAAGCTAAACTAGTGATCACCTTGATTGGTGGCCAAGGTCATATATTTGGACGTGGAAATCAACAGTTAAGCCCTGAAGTTATTAAATTGGTTGGTAGAGATAATATTATTTTAATAGCCACTAAAACTAAGTTACAAGCGCTGAATAATCGTCCTTTGATCTGTGATACGGGCGATAGTGAGTTAGATGATGAACTAAGTGGGTATATTAAAGTGATCACTGGGTATGATGATCATGTTATGTATGCGGTTGGTATTTAGAAATTAATAGGAACAAAGATGACATTAAAAGAATATGTAGAGCAAGCGCAAACATTTTTTGAGCATTTAGTTGAAATAGCCTCTGATGATGAATTATTTGCTGGAAGTTATATTCAAGGACATTTTGACCTTGCTGTTGGATATGCACAGGTTGAAAAATTAGATCTTACAATCGAAGATCTTAATATAAATATTGAAAAGTCACTTGTAAAAGCATATAGAGGTGGCGAGTTATCTGATGAAGATAAATCTCATGTTGTAGCTGTGTGGGAAAAATTAAAAAATATAGCGTAGTAAACCCACAAGCTTAATTAATAATAACATCTCTGTAGCTATGTTTATACCCGTGCTACTTGGAAATACAGGTTACAGAGCTTGGGTAGGATACTAGTACAAGGCATGATTTGTAATGCATGGTTATTCCCTGATGATAAATCATAACGCCGTAATCGTTTTCTACCCAAACTCCCGTAGGGCAAGACGATAAGGGGTCAACTGTGTTGTTATAAGATATATATTGAGAATGACTTAACGACACATCTTATGCCTCGCATTTGACACGCTTCTCGACTTGCTGAAATCACGCATTTCTATGTAGCATGGGTATACTTACTTTTTAGATAAATTACCATTAAAGTAAACAAGAATAAAAAACTAGAGAGAAATAATTAAACGAATTATATTAAATTATGACACCATTGGTTCCAATGCTTCTTTTATTTATCATTTCTGACAGTAAAACCCCCCAATCATAGTATAAATTTACGACGCTCTACGGTAGCTTTTTATATTTTTATGTGTTTTATGCATTACTTGAAAATTTTGCATCTTACTTATTTATTCTGTTTTTTGGCATTTCTAATAAAGATATAATCATATAAATATAAATAAAAACATGGTAGTTGACAGTGTTGACAACTTTAAGGTGGCTTTTTTTTAATCTGAAATTTTACCAATTTTACCAATTTTAAATTTAAGTAATAATTTAATCAGTTTAGTCAATATATTAGCAAAAATCCCACCTTAAAATTTACGTTTACGTTAACGTCAAATCATTTTAATTGATACTTGCTATAATTTAATATTATGATTTATAAGGTATATTATTTTTCGTACATATCAATGTAAAAAAATTGTGTTTCACTGTTATTAAAAAATTAATTGGTTTTACCAATTGACAATATTTTTGTGGTAATTATTATGTTTGTATAAATAATGTGAATTAAAGCTTAGTTCTTTGGCTAGTAAAGCAAGATTTTTAAGTTTCAGAGTATAAATTAATTCATATTTTTAAAGTGATTTGAGAACAGATTTATTGTTGGGAATGAGGAAAAAAAGATGGATATAACATCTTTATTATTGCAGGCTGCCAATTTAATGCTTACAGGCATGGTAGTTGTTTTTGTTTTTTTATTGTTATTGATTTCAGCTGTTAAATTAATGTCGGCTTTTTTTGCAAGTCGAGATGGTGATCTAGTTACAAATAATAAAACCAAAACAAAAAATACAATCACTACTAAATCGTCAACTGTACCTTCAGCACATCTAGCTGCAATTGCAGGGGCAATTCATCAGTACAGACAACAACATAGTCACAAGAAAACATAAGGGGTTATTCTATGTCTAAATTAAAACTTACCGAGTTAGTATTAAGAGATGCACACCAATCAATTTTGGCAACTCGACTTCGTTTAGAAGATATGCTCCCAATTGCACAAAAGCTTGATAAAGTAGGCTATTGGTCAATGGAATCTTGGGGCGGCGCAACATTTGATGCATGTATTCGATACCTAGGTGAAGATCCTTGGGAACGTATTAGAGCCTTAAAAAAGGCAATGCCTAATACTAAACAACAAATGTTATTACGTGGCCAAAATTTGCTAGGTTATCGTCATTATGCTGATGATGTTGTTGAAAAATTTGTTGAACGTGCTCACGCCAATGGTGTAGATGTATTTCGTATTTTTGATGCTATGAATGATGTTAGGAATCTGGAAACAGCAATAAAATCAGCTATCAAAGTGGGCGCTCACGCTCAAGGTACAATTTCATATACACAAAGCCCTGTTCATAATTTAGATATGTGGCTAACACAAGCAAAACAACTAGAAGATTTAGGTTGTCACTCAATTTGTATAAAAGATATGGCAGGTCTTTTAAGACCTTATGAAGCTGAAGAGCTAATTTTGGGTTTGAAAAAGACCATAGATGTACCAATTGCAATGCAATGTCACGCAACAACCGGTTTAAGCACTGCAACTTATCAAAAAGCAATTGATGCTGGTATAGATATGCTTGATACCGCAATTTCATCTATGAGTATGACTTATGGTCATAGTGCTACTGAAACTATGGTTGCTATTGTTGAAGGTACTGATAGAGATACGGGTTTAGATTTACCATTATTAGAAGAAATAGCGTCTTACTTTAGAGAAGTGAGAAAGAAATATGCACAGTTTGAAGGTAGCTTAAAAGGAGTGGATGGCCGAATTTTATTAGCACAAGTACCTGGTGGCATGTTAACTAATATGGAAAGCCAGTTAAAAGAGCAAGGTGCAGCTGATAAGTTTGATGAAGTATTATTAGAGATCCCTAAAGTGCGTGAAGATTTAGGTTATCTACCCCTTGTTACACCCACTTCGCAAATCGTTGGTACACAAGCAGTCTTAAATGTTCTAACAAAAGAACGTTATAAATCAATTAGTAAAGAGACAGCTGCGGTACTTAAAGGTGAATATGGCTCAACACCTGCGCAGGTTAATAAAACATTGCAAGATAAAGTGTTAGAGGGTGCAGAAGTCATTACATGTCGCCCCGCAGATTTATTGAAACCAGAACTTACTGAACTAGAGACGGCATTATTGACTGCTGCAAAAGAAGATAATATCTCACTTGCAGATGAACAAATAGATGATGTATTAACTTATGCATTATTCCCTCAAATTGGTTTGAAATTTCTTAAAAACAAAGGAAATCCAGATGCATTTGAGCCTGCTCCTTCACTAGAAAGTTCGCCAGCTTTACTAGAGCAAGCTCCAGCTCCAGCATCAGGTAAAACTGAACATTACAGTGTTCAAGTTGAAGGCAAAGTTTATGATGTTGTTGTTGCCCCAAGTGGTGAATTAAAAAATGTAGTTTCTTCAAATATGCAAACTATTGCTGCTGCGCCGGTTGCTCCTGTCGTAAGTGATGCTGAAGACTTAGCCGCGCCTTTATCGGGTAATATCTTTAAAGTGCAAGTGAAAACTGGACAGCAAATAAAAGAAGGTGATGTGGTTATCATTTTAGAAGCAATGAAAATGGAAACAGAAATCAGAGCCACTAAAGCGGGTACTATTGGCGAAATTTATATATCTGAAGGTGACGCTGTTTCAGTCGGCGATGCCTTGCTTTCAATCACTTAGGAGCTGTTATGGAAGGGGTAATTAATCTATGGCAGTCTACAGGAATTGCCAATATAGAATTTACACAACTAATAATGATAGCGGTGGGTTGTTTATTATTATTTTTAGCAATTACTAAGAACTTTGAACCCTTATTATTAATACCAATTGGTTTTGGTGCAATATTAACAAATATACCTTTAGCTGGTATGTCGGACACTGGTGGTATGCTTTATTACGTTTATAAAGTAGGTATCGATTCAGGTGTTTTTCCATTAATTATTTTTATGGGAGTTGGTGCACTGACTGATTTCAGTGCATTAATCGCCAATCCTAAAATGTTATTGTTAGGTGCTGCAGCTCAATTTGGTATTTTTGTCACTTTATTTGGTGCTATTTTACTTAACTTTATACCAGGTTTTGAATTTACTTTAAAGGATGCTGCGGCAATCGCTATTATTGGTGGTGCTGATGGTCCAACAGCAATCTTTTTAGCTTCTAAATTAGCACCTGATTTATTAGGCGCAATAGCGGTAGCTGCATATTCATATATGGCATTAGTGCCATTGATTCAGCCGCCAATAATGCGTGCTTTAACAAGTGAAGAAGATCGTAAAATTGCAATGCCACAACTACGTCACGTATCTAAAATGGAAAAAATAACTTTCCCGCTATTAGTATTGGTATTAATTATTATGTTTTTACCCGCAGCAGCACCATTAGTAGGTATGTTCTGTTTAGGTAATTTAATGCGCGAAAGTGGTGTTGTTGAGCGTTTAAGTTCAACTGCACAAAATGAACTTATCAATATTACAACTATCTTTTTAGGATTAGGCGTTGGTTCGAAGTTAGCTGCAGATAAATTTTTAACTGTAGAAACTATCGGTATTTTAGCTTTAGGTGCCGTTGCGTTTGCGATTGGTACAGCATCAGGTGTTTTGATGGCTAAAGTGATGAATCGCTACTCTAAAACCCCAATTAACCCATTAGTTGGAGCAGCAGGTGTATCAGCAGTACCTATGGCTGCACGTGTTGTAAATAAAGTAGGTTTAGAAAGCAATCCACATAACTTCTTATTAATGCATGCTATGGGACCAAATGTAGCGGGTGTACTAGGAAGCGCAGTAGCAGCAGGTATTTTATTGGCACTTGTAGGGTAGTTCCAGCAAGGCTAATGTAACAGTAAAAAGTTTTAGGGCTCAACCTCCCGACCTTGATCGTGCACTATTTTATGATGGTGCGCGTTTTTTTATTCCTAGAATAAGTGTTAGTATGATCTTTTATGTTAGCTTCAGGACTAAAAATGCCTCCAGTATTAATTATCTTATTAAGTTTGTTTGTTGCACTTATAATACTTGTGCCATTAATAGAAAAATTTGGCCCTAGGTTTTCTAATGAGCAATTGAGTCGCTATCAAAAGTTTATTTGGCCTTTGTTGGTGATATTAATCATTACACAATTACTTTATAGTTTGGTGTAAAGCCATATCGAGTGGTTTAGCTATATCAGGAAAGCGATAATCACATACACCATCAGGATAAATTTGTTTGAGTTTACTTTTATAAGGTGTCATATCTGTACTGCCATAAAGGCCTGAACTGATAGCTTGCTCAATGGACATCGTTTTACATTTAAAAATACTGCCTTGCCAAGGACCACCTGCTTGTATGCGACTATTAGTGTAAATAGGGTAGGTAGTCGTACATTTACCATGCGGTTTGCTATTCCAATCACCATCCCATACATTAGTACCTTGAGCTATTACTTGACCGTCTTTGTCATAACACCGATCACTTGTTTGGTTTTGTAGTTGTTTTGAATCTCCTTTGAGTAACCATTTATCCATAACAGAAAAAGCTTCGTCTAAAGGGGTATGATCTGGATGTGCTATCCAAATCTTATGATTATTGAGGCTTTTGGTTTGTGCTAAGATGCGTAGTCTAGTGGCAAAAGACGTTGAAATATGATGCATATCTAATTTAGGCTCTAAATAATGATGTATATCTATGGTAGGGATATCATTAAATCCAATAAAAACCTGACCATAACGGTAAGCTTTTTCAATTGCCTTACTTGATGCTTTACTACGTTTTGCAGGACCTTTTATGGCAGGGTAGATATTGTGCCGACTCCATTGTGTCATCCAAATAGGGATTTTGGTAAAAGGTAAATAAACTAATTGTTCTTGTTTCATTTTCTGCTGTGGTTTCCAGCCACCAATATGGTAATTTAAATGTATGAACTCTTCGGGTGAAATGATATTTTTTTGTAAAGAAGATAATCCATATTGAACGCCTTGATTATCCCAAGCTGAGTTTGCAAATCCATTATTATCTTTCCCTAAAATGTTAATAAGATCTTGCCAGTAACTCCAATGGGCTTGACGCTTTACCTCAGGAGAGAAGGTATTTTTAATAAACCCTTGATCTGGGTTATTTATTAATGAACTTAAGCCAAAATAGCCATGAATGCATTCACTATAATTTTTAGGGATATATATTTTTTTAGCACTAGCTAATTGATTAAAAGGATAAAAATACCAAGATTTGTGTTCAATGTTTGAGTTATTAAAGCCTTCGATTGATTGCTTTTTATCAGCAATATCCCAGTTTTCTAGTGAACTTTTAAAGGTGTAATAGCTATTTAATAAGTCACAATCTAAAGCATATAAAGTTTGGCTGATCATATCAGGATACGAATATAAGGGTAGAGCACCATTGATTAATCCAGAACTATTTTGTGCTAAAAGATATTGTGCTAATCCACCGCCTGAGCCACCTATTCCTATGGTATATAAGGGTTTACCATACAAAGCAATAAACTGACTTTTCACTCTTCGAACAGTGTCTTCTGCTTGTAACATATTGTAGCTGAAACTGGTTTTATTGGCTGTACTTGATATTACCGCATAGCCTTGTTTGAGTTGTGGTATACGTCTGCTAATGAGTTTTTTAGGGTTTAATTTTCCTTGTCTAAAACCTATGCCTACACCTCCTGCAAATTGATAAATAAGCTTTTTATTCCATAACGAGTTCAATAAACGGTCGTTTACTTCATTTGCTTTTACGGGCATCACAATTGCGTAGATATATCTATTTATCGTACCTTGTTCTATGCGAAGTATTAAATCATCAGGCTTTATATTTTTTGTATTTTGTATTTCAGTAATCTTTTCATTGATATCGACTTTAAAAAACCTCAATTGACTTGGTATTAAACAATCTTTACTAAAACCGATAACTTTATGAGTTTTTTTTCCTTTTTCATCGAGTTCAAAAATAGGGATACCAAGTAGTTCTTGGTTATCAACTAAAGGTTGACCTAAGCCGGATGCTTGGGTATGGCATGAAAAAGGATAATTTAAATTACCTGAGAATAATGGCTCAGTAGGGCCCACTTCACCTAAGCCAATAGGGTAACGTGTTGGGTCATTTGGTCTAGGAGTATTTCTAATATGTGTTTTGACATTAAGTAAGGGCGCTTTTACTGATGGCGCAATTGATAAAACTTGCTGATCTTCATAGGGATTAAAACTGCAAGTGATAAGTGCCAATATAACTAATACAGAGATTAAAATCTGACTAAGTAACTTCATTACCACCTCCTCCTGATATTACTTTAATTATAGGAGGTGGTTCGAAATTTTGGACTGAAATTTACATTAATATTTAAAATAAAGCACATTAAAAGTGCCCAGATATAAATTTAAAGATTAACCATAGAAAGTTGCAATTCTCTATTTCGATTTAGTTTAACAAGGTAATCATTTGCAATCGGCTTAAATTTAGCTAACTCAGATTTAGGCAAAGATTGTGATTTAGGTAATTTAACCGTTCTAGGATTACGATGAACGCCATTTACTAAAAATTCGTAATGCAAATGAGCACCAGTTACTTGACCTGTCGCACCAACAGTACCAATAAGTTGTCCTTGCTTTACTTTTTGTCCTTTTTTCACCTTTCTTTTGTGTAGGTGGAGGTATTTAGTTACATATTTTGAGCGATGCTGAATAAATACATAATTACCATTAAACCTACTACGACCAGATTGAATGACTTTACCATCACCAGATGAAACAACAGGTGTGCCAGTTGGGGCTGCGTAATCAATGCCTCGATGTGCTTTAACTCTTCCGGTAACAGGGTGTTTTCTGCGCGAGTTAAAACTAGAGCTAATATATTTAAAGTTTACAGGCGCACGTAAAAACGATTTTTTCATACTGCGACCTTGTGCAGTATAAAAATTACCATCAGTGTGTAAAATTGCGTTGTATTTTTCACCTTGGTTAATAAATTCTGCAGCAAGTACTTGGCCAGAGCCTATATAATCGCCTTCAATAAAAAGGGTTTCGTAAATAAGCGTAAATTGATCGTTTTTACGAATATCGTTGGCAAAATCAATATCCCAACCAAAAATATCAGCTAAGTTCATTATTTGTTTGTCATTTAAGCCTGCTGCTACACCCGCATTCCAAAAATTAGACGTAATTAGTCCTGAAGATGACTTAGTGCGTTTTTCAATCGTTTTTGATTGTATTTTAGATTGATATTTACCTTGAATATTAAGATTTATTAATAAGGTGTCGGTTCTATTTAATATGTATTTTAATTGAGAAAGCTCGCCATTAGCGTTTTTAGCAAAACTTAGTGTCTCCCCTGGATGTATTTGAGTTAGCTTTTTGGTGTTTTTATCCGCACTTATCAATTTATGTAATGTTTTAGCTGAAAAACCCGCTCGCTTGAAAATAATTGCTAAATTGTCGCCTTTTTTAACTTTGAAGTTCTTAAAATTGACTGCAGATGTTAATTCTGAAGTGACTTCAGTTACTTTGGGTTGCTCAACGGTTATTTTAACTGGTGATGTTTGTGTTTTTGGTGTTTGCTTAACAATTTCTAGCTCTAAATTGTAACGTTTGCCTATTTCTAAAACCTTGGTGTTATTGTCTTTTGAAGCAGTTGCTTGTTCCACAGGGATCAGAGTTAAACCTAGCATTAAAGAAGAAAAACCTAATATGAAAAACTTGTGTTTTTTCGGTAGCTTTTGTACCGCTTTGACCATCATTTATTTGAATCAGCCTAATGATATTTTATAACAATATTTTAGCATATAACGATTTTTGCTCAGATGCCAGAATTTTGTGAAAATATAGCTATATAAAGGCATATACCCAAGCTACTTGGAAATGCATGATTTCAGCGGGAGTTTAAATGGTCAAATACAAGACATTAATTGCAGGTAATGGTTATTCCCTTATCAACATAAATAACGCGGTAGTTGACCATTTAAAACCCGCCCGTAGGAAATTTATCAGGTAAGTAATCACTACGTTACATCTGTTTGAAAGGCTATAAGCATTCCTAAAATGATGTGCCTTGTGCTAACTCACCTGATAAATTCTGAAACAAGCATTATCAAGTGGCTTGGGTATATAAACTGGACTTGTAATAGGCTAGAATCGAGGTCTAGCATTACTAGCCTAAAAGTTAAATATTATTTGGAGTGTTTGATGAGTGATTTGCAAGCTGCGTTTGCTGAGATAAAACGTGGCGCTGAAGAAATCTTAATAGAAGATGATTTATTTGAAAGATTAAAGTCTGGCAAAAAATTAAAAATAAAAGCGGGTTTTGATCCAACAGCACCTGATTTACATTTAGGGCATACCGTTTTAATCAATAAAATGAAAACATTTCAGGACTTAGGCCATGAAGTTATTTTTTTAATTGGTGATTTTACAGGTTTAATTGGTGATCCAACGGGTAAAAATGTTACGCGTAAACCATTAACCCGTGAAGATGTATTAGCAAATGCTGAAACATATAAAGAACAAATTTTTAAGATTTTAGATCCCGCTAAAACAACAGTCGCTTTTAACTCTACTTGGATGGAAGAGTTAGGTGCCGCAGGCATGATTAAATTAGCTGCACGTCAAACAGTTGCACGTATGTTAGAGCGTGACGATTTTAAAAAACGTTATGCCAATAATCAATCTATTGCAATTCACGAATTCTTATACCCATTAGTACAAGGTTGGGATTCAGTTGCATTAGAAGCCGATGTTGAACTTGGCGGCACAGATCAACGTTTTAACTTATTAATGGGGCGTGAGCTTCAAAAAGATGAAGGTCAAAAACCACAAACCGTATTAATGATGCCGTTACTTGAAGGTCTTGATGGCGTTCAAAAAATGTCAAAGTCATTAGGTAACTACATTGGTATTACTGACAAACCATCAGAAATGTTTGGTAAGATCATGTCTATATCAGATCAGTTAATGTGGCGCTATTACGAATTACTCAGTAGCTTATCTTTAGGCGAGATCGAAGAACTTAAAGCTAAAATTACTGCGGGTACTAATCCAAGAGATATCAAAATTGACTTTGCTAAAGAGATGATAGCTCGTTTTCATACACTAGAAGATGCCGAAGCCGCACATCAAGATTTTATTCAACGTTTTCAAAAGAAAGCATTACCGGATGAAATACCTGAGTTAAGCATCACGATTGATGGTGAGGATATCGCCATCCCAAATTTGTTAAAACAAGCAGGCTTAGTAGCAAGCACTTCTGAAGCGATGAGAATGATCAAACAAGGTGCGGTTAAACTAAACGGTAAAGAAAAAATCTCTGATACTAAACAAACTTTTGCTAAAGGTACTGAAGAAGTTTACCAAGTAGGTAAACGTAAATTCGCCAAGATAACAATTGCTTAAATAATTTAAAAGCCGCAACGGCGGCTTTTTTATCGGCTTAGTTCACACAATTCTTCAATTCCAAGTAAGACTCTTCTGGTAAACCGGTGAAGGTGATCTGGGTTAATATTAAATACTTTTTTATTTTTAACTGCGCTTATCATAGGTAATGAATCCCAAGTTGTTAATTGCACGCTATTATCCGATTTATCAGAGATAATAATAATATCGGGGTTGTGCATCAAAACTTGCTCCTTATTTACCGTAGGGTAAGGCACTATATGCTCAGAAAATGGGTTGTCATATTGGCAAACATCCATTAAATTTTGGATCCAACTATCGCCATTTGCTGTGATCAAAGGGGAATGCCAAACTTGAAAAAATGCTTTTTTCCTTGGGATATCTTTAAATCTATCTCTTAAATTTTTTAAGTCTGATAAGTATGTATCTGCTACTTGTTTAGCGATACTTTGGGTATTTGTAACTTCTCCTAATCGAATAATTTCATTTGCTATATTATTGAGTGTTTTTGGTGCGGAGATGAATACTTTAATTCCTAAGGCTTTTAATTTTTCTACTTGACCAAGTACATGGCTATTTTGCCACAATAAAACAAGATCGGGTTTAAGCTCAATTAACTTTTCTAAATTAATACCATTAACGTCTGATACAACAGGATGTTTTTTTGCTTGCTCTGGAAAGTCACTATAAGCACTCACAGCAACAATATTTTCCCCTAAATCTAAACTATATACCCACTCAGTTAGATGAGGCGCAAGCGTTGCAATTCTTTGGGGATTTTGTTGTTCTAATGCAGAAATATTTAAACTCAGTAATAAAAAAAAGGTAACTGTTAATTTAAAGGTTAAACGCAAGGTAAATACTCACTTTGGATAAAATAATAAAACATAACCACAATACTTTAACGCGGTTGATAAGGGATACTGTATGTTTAATACTAAGTAATGTGGGGACAGGGTACTTTCCTACACGTATTTTTGCAAAGCGTGTTCCTGAATAAAATGCAGGCCCACCAAGTTGTGTTTTTAAAGCAGCACTCATGGTGCTTAATAGCCATCCTGTATTTTTTTGATAAAAATGATTGCCATAGTGCTTAATATAGTGAATGCCCACTTTAGTTTCTTTACTTAAAGCAATACAAATAGCGACTAAGCGAACAGGTAGCCATTCTAATATATAAGTAAGGTTTCTAATAGGTTGAATAAACGGTGTATTGGGCAAGTATTGTTGACTCCAACTGGCATGCATTATGGTTAAAATACGATAACCTAATGCGGTTATAGGGCCACCAATTAAATAAAAAAATAATACCGTAAAATAAAGCCTAGTGCTTCTCAAGGTTAAAGTTTCAATTGCAGCTTTGATTAGTCCGGGTTCAGATAAGTTTTTAGTTTCACGTCTAAGCCAAATTCTTAATAAATCTCTTGCTGCAGATTTTTGTTTTTGTCTCAGTAATAGAGGGAGTCTTTTAATTGATTGTTCTAATTTTTGACTTTCCAGGCATAAATATAGAATTAAGCCAGATAAGAACTCAGGGTAAGATGCAAACTCTAATAAGCCATAACACAGTGCTAAAATAACGAATAGAGGCAAAATTGTTGCTAATGTGCCAGATAAAAGTTGATAACTTTTAGAGTCATTTTTTTTATAAACACGTTTTTGTAAATTTGAAAATATTACACATAATAAAGTAGTGGGGTGATATAAGCGCGGTAATGAAAGCCAACGCTCAGCAATCAGTGCAAACAATAAAACAAAAGTCCCAAGCAGTTCATGTGAAGTTTGTGAGTCTGTTAGGAATATTTGATTTATAATTTCAGTCACTTATAGAGAAACCGATTGAAGTTTCTCTAATAAAGCAGTAACCATTTTTGATGAGTTTTTAGATGCTTTGACAAGGTAGCTTTCAAATGATTCAGGAGATTCTTTGCCTGCGATATCAGATAATGAACGTATAACAACAAATGGTGTATCAAGCTGATGGCATGTTTGCGCAATTGCTGCACCTTCCATTTCAACTGCAAGCATATCAGGAAATTGAGAGCGAGTTATTTCTATACGTTTTGGATCACACATAAATGAATCTCCAGTACAAACTAAACCAGTCATTGTTTTAATGCCTTGCATTTGCTCAACAGCATTTTTAGCTGCATTTATTAAAGCTGGATGCGCTTTAAAACCTGCTGGCATGTTAGGTACTTGCCCTATTTCATAACCAAATGCGGTTACATCAACATCATGGTGGCGTACTTCAGAAGAAATAACCACATCACCCACATTTAAGCTTGGCTCAAATCCACCAGCAGAACCAGTGTTAATGATACAATTTGGTGAAAATGATTCAATTAATACAGTTGTTGCAATACAAGATGCAACTTTACCGATACCAGATTGCACTAATATGATGTCTTGACCTGCAAGTGTACCTTCATAAAAAGTAAAACTTGCTTTTTGTGTTACTGTACTTTGTTCCATAGCATCTTTTAAAATAGCTACTTCAGGTTCCATTGCCCCAATAATGCCAATTTTCATTTACTTAACTCAAAATAATATTTTTATATATTATACCCAAGCTACTCCAAGATGCGAGTTTCAGTTGGAATTAAAATGCTATGCCTGAACAAGTCCAGTAGATTGTGTTTTAATTTGGGATGGAGATAAAACAGCTGGTTTACTTGAATTTCGAGTCTTTATCATTGGCTTTTTAGGAGATGATTTTCCAAGTTTGAACATAATCGCTTGCCTTACTTCTAATGGTTTATATCCTGCTTTTACTTTCATTCGGATATGAGGAATGCCAGCAGACTCTAACGCACCATTCACAAACCAGTCTTTTTGTGCTTTATGTCCTTGCTTGTTATTGTTATTAACTAAATCAATTGCAGCAACGATATTCAATGTTTCTTTATCAAGTAAAACATAGTCTAGCTGTTTGTTTTGTGCTTTAGTTAATGCAACACGTTTTGATTTTGAAGTTGTGTCAGATTTAAAATCTATTACATCAATTAACTTCACACGGCTAACTATTTTGTACTCATTACCAATAGCGCGTTCTAATAAATTCAGAAATCCTTTTTCTATATGGGTATATAAAGTCTCTTTTTTAGTAAATGGGTAAGGGTTCCCACTATCAGTGAGCTTAGTTGTGACCATAGATGCAATAACAACTAAAACCAAGATCGACAATAAAACAAACTCCATAATAAACTCCAACTTCAATAATTTGACACTAATGATAAAAATCAGTGAATTTGTAATTTAACAAGCATGATATATGCCATAATTCTTAATTGTTTAGTGGAATGAAACAATTAGCCGATATCTTTTTATTGGTAATAAACAATATATGAAATTGAGAGATATGTTGGTAGAATGCGCTTTTAAGATTAATGAAATGGGTGGTCGTTCCATTTTTATTACTTTAATTATTAATAATAATAAAAACGGTATAAATATGGATTTGTTTAAAACTAAAATAAGTGTTTTTGTTGGTTTGTTTTTGTTGGTAAATCTTAATGTTGCTATTGCAGTAACCCCCGATTTATTTCTATTTGGTCAAGATTTATCTTTTTGTTCTAGTGAAAATTTGCAGCAATGCTCTCAAGATAAAAAAACAATTGGATTTGAAAGTAAAGCAAAAAAAGCGGCAATTTATATAGTAACAGAGCAGGCACTTGAGCGATTGAATGAAGTACCTTGGACAGAGCAACCCGAACTAAAACAGCAAACAATTGAGTTATTAAAGATACTAAAACCTAAGTTAGAAAATAAACAATTTAGTGAAAGATTATTTATTAGAATGTTGCGTCGCCAAAATTTTAAATATTTAAATGAAGATCTCAAAGGTAGAGATGTTTGGTCTAATTTATTTGAATTTGAAAAACAAAACCTATTTGACCTGTTAGAGCAAAAACAAACCTTAAAGTCTGGAAAACGACTAAATACATCAGTAGATATAAAATCATCTAATAACCAATCCTCTATGCTTGCGTATAAAGCTTTTTATAATGCGGCAGCTGTAGTCTCTGGCAACAAGAGAAAACCAAAAATCGTTTTTATAACAGGTAATGATAGAGATCCCTATAAAAAAGTTGATTACTTTCAAGATCTTTTCGATAAGTTGGGTTTTGAAGCAAATTGGCTACCTATTGACTCAGCAATGCAAACTGCTTTGGTTGCAAAGCAATATGATTTAACTTCATGTGATAGTTTGGAAGAATTTCAAATAAAAAAATTGGCTAGTTATCGTAGAAAAGTTTTATACCCAGATCTTTTTAAACGACAAGTATCTCAATGTAAAAAGAAAGACGCAATTATAGATATCTTGAAAAAATCTGATGCATTATTTATAGCTGATGGTAGTCCGTTATTAGCATTTCATAGTTTTTATTTACCAACTGGGGAAAAGTCAGATCTTCTTAAAAAGATTGAAGAAATGCTAACCAAAAAGCAAATAATTTTAGGATTAGAAGGAAGTAGTATTCATGGTCTAAGTAACAATTCAGCCATATTTTCAGGAGAGGGATTACAGGTAATGTTAACGCCTTCTACAATCATGTCATCTGGCAACGAAGCTTGTAACTTAGGATTAGATTGTATTGCATTGGAGTCTGAACGAAATTTAGGTTATCTCAATTCAACATTGTTTAATATGTTCCCATGGGGTGTTATTGATACTCAAACTAGCTCATTGGCACGCCAACCAAGATTAATAAAAACCGCGGTAGAAACTAATAATCGCTTTGCTTTTGGTTTGGATAAGTCAACAAGTGTTGCCATTTCTACTAGTAAAAGTGAAAGTGGAGATACGATTGAATTTAGTGTTTTAGGTAAAGGTGGATTTTGGATTTTCGATACTCATAATAATGGCAAGCAAATAAATCTACAAGCATCGAGTATCGAAATGGATGAATTTATGAGCTATTATTTAACCCACCAAGACTCTATGACTTTACGAAATGGTGTTATATCCGTTGATTTTGCAAGTTGGAAGTTTACAAATTCAACTAATACTCAAACGCCAACAGTAACATCTTCACAACCTTTTTCACGTTACAGCTTTTATAAATTAAATAAGATGTTATGTAACACAGGTGCAGCGCAAGCGAAAGGAACAGGAGATATTCAAGGTGTTGATTATACCTTGTTACTTACTCGTGATGCTTCTACCATCTCGCGCCAGGGAATTATTTCTTTAGATAGCCAAAATCTAAATACTTGTTCTTTTGCAAGTATTTCAAGTCAAATAAAAATACTGAATTAGTATAATTATTAAGTACAAATGACGATGAGTTGATTACAATAGAGAGGTTTTTAATTTAGAGCCTCTTTAATTTTTATGATTGAATCGTCTTTTACCCCTTGGGTACGTATTTTATCCTCCTTTGTAATTCGATGGGGCAATAGTAAAGCAAGTGTTATCTTATATACTTTATTATTGTTTATCGCACTCATTTTATCCTGTATTTATTATTATGTCGCAATAGGCTCAATTGCTTGGTTGGACTTACTACAAAATATCGGTTTAACCGCTTTGTTTTCACCCATATTAGTCTACGTTACAATCAATTTAATCTTACATTTAAATGCATCTTATGATTTTTTAGACAATGCAACACAACAAGAAAAACTACTCAACCAAACCTTAAAAGATAATATCCAGCGCTTAAATAGTGAAATTGATGAGCGAAAAATGGCATTTCAAGCCAAGCGTCGTGCAATTGATGAGCTTAGACGAGAAATCGGAGAACGTAAAAAAACGCAAAAAGAGCTTGCTAAGCAGGGGGTATTGCTCAGATCTATTGTAGATTCATCTCCAGATTTATTTTATTACAGAGATGAAAGTGGTTTTTTTGCAGGTTGTAATCGCATGTTTGAGAAAGTAGTGGGGATATCTGCAGAAAACTTGATTGGAAAACATGCCAGTGAAATTTATACCGGAACGCACCTACCTTCAGTTTTGAAAACAGATAAAGAAGTGCAGCAAAAACATATTGCAGTTACTTTAGATGTTAAATATGAAATTAAAGGTGAAATACATTGGTTTGAAATGCGTAAAGTCCCATTTTTTAACGATAAAAATCAATATATAGGTTTGTTAGGCTTTGGCCGAGATATTACAAGCCGTAAAGCAGCAGAGCAAGCGTTAGAAACAGCCTATAAAGATAAAGGTAAGTTTATTGCGACATTAAGCCATGAATTAAGAACACCACTTAATGGTATTGTGGGTTTAACACGTATGTTACTAGATACAGATTTAAGTGATGAGCAAAAAAGTTGGTGTAATACCGTTTTTTCAAGTGCGGAAACTTTAGGTAATATTTTCAATGATATTATAGATTTAGATAAAATTGATCGTGAGCAGTTGGATATTGCGTGTGAAAGTATTAATTTATCTGATTTCTTAAATGATGTCATTAATTTTGGCGGTGTAATATCTCAACAAAAAGAGCTTGAGTTTAAAGTTGAGCAACAAGGCGAGTTAGATGTATTTGTACAATTAGATCCAACACGCTTGCGTCAGGTGTTATGGAATTTAATTAATAATGCGGTTAAATTCACAGATGCAGGTGGTGTTAGTTTTACATCAATTCGTGAGTATCGTAAAGGAAAACCATGGTTGATGATTGAGGTAGCAGATAGTGGTATTGGTATTGCACCTCAAGAAATCGCTCGCATATTTGATATGTATTATAAAGTACCTGATATCAACGGTAGTAATGCATTAGGGTCAGGTATTGGCTTGGCGGTAACAAAAGCCCTCGTTGAAGCGATGGACGGTAAACTATTTGTAGAAAGTGAACAAGGACGTGGTAGTTGTTTTACCATGGAGATACCGCTAACATTAACTATTGCACCTGAGCAAAGAATGTATGATGGTAGAGGGTTGAATATCTTACTAGTAGAAGATGTACCTCTAAATGCAGAAATTGCAACAAACTTACTCGAGCAAAGAGGCCATGAGGTTATCTGGGCTGAAACAGGTGAAGATGCACTATCATTTGTTGAAACTGAAGATGATTTAGATTTAGTGTTACTTGATATGCAATTACCTGATATCAATGGCGATGAAGTCGCGCGTATTATTCGACAAGACAGTTACTTTGATAAGTTACCTATCGTAGCCTTAACTGCAAATGTACGTCGAGCCGAGGAAGATTTAGCCCAAATTAATATTCAAGGAGCGCTAGCAAAACCAATTAATACTGGCCGTTTAGACCGCATGTTAGCTGAATTGTTTCCTCATTCAACCGAAATCCAAGAGCTTAAAAGGCAACAACCTAAAATAATGTCTTTACATCAAGATAATCCTGAATTTATAGCACAAACGAAGTTATTAGATCTTGAAACAATTAATGACTTTGTTGAATCTATGGGAGTAGAGCCTTTTATTAAAAGTAGTCGATTGTTAGAAAAACTTGGACCTCTATATATCACTGAGATGCAAACAGCTTTAGATGAAAATGATTTAGATGAATATCAGTCCGTTGCTCATAAGTTAAAAGGTGCTGCTGGTTCGGTTGGATTAAAATCAGTTCAACTTTTAGCTAAAAACATGGAAAAAAATACGCATATAGGGACGCTTAAAGAGTTGAAATCTTGGCTTGATGAGCTTCCTGAAGAGATTATTTTGAGTTTAGTTCAGCTTAAAAAGTATTTAACAGACGCTTTTAAGTAACTTAAGTTTGAATTAATAAATGACTATGTGATTAAAAAACCCGCAGTTAAAAGTGCGGGCTTGTTTAATTAGATAAACCAATTACTTCTATTTATCTAATTTACCGATAAAGCGATAACCTTCACCATGAATTGTGCTGATTAACTCTTGAGTTGTATCATCACTTTCAAAGTGTTTACGAATACGACGTATTGTAACATCTACTGTTCTGTCGTTAGAGCGTAGCTCTCTACCTGTCATTTGTTTAATAAGCTGCTCTCGGCTAAAGATACGACCCGGAGAGTCTAGCATTAAGCGTAAGGCGCGATACTCACCTTTTGGTAAGCGTTTAGAA
Organism: Pseudoalteromonas sp. NBT06-2; assembly: GCF_002276045.1. Taxonomy (GTDB): domain Bacteria; phylum Pseudomonadota; class Gammaproteobacteria; order Enterobacterales; family Alteromonadaceae; genus Pseudoalteromonas. The sequence continues at coordinate 35,880 of NZ_NQMR01000071.1, forward strand.
TCACCAGATGGAGATGTTAAACAGCGACTGTTTTCATCTAATTCCCAGTCGTTGAATGTCACTACGCCATCTGTGCTTAATTCATTTTCATCATCTGAATTTGAAGTGCGCGTTAATAAATTACGAGCACGAATTGTTAATTCACGAGGATTAAATGGCTTAGTAATATAATCATCAGCGCCTATTTCTAACCCTAAAATACGGTCAACATCATTGTCACGGCCAGTTAAGAAAATAAGACCAACATTTTTCTGTTGTCTTAATTCGCGGGCTAAAATTAAGCCGTTTTTACCCGGTAAGTTAATGTCCATTACAACTAAGTTGACATCATCATTTGCAGATAGTTTATCGTGCATATCTTCACCATTAATGGCTTCGACAACTTTATATCCCTCAGCTTGGAATAAACTAACGAGATTTAGTCGTGTGACATCTTCGTCTTCTACGATTAGAATGACTGGTGTTTGCATCATTTGTAACCTTTTGGAAATGTTTAGTTTACAATTAATAATAAAAATGTTAATCGTTTGAATGTCTAGCGATTATAGGTGCTTATCGATTTGTTAACAAGTAAAACTCGTAATAAGACTATCAAATCGCTTTAAGTACTAACGCGCTATTGAGGATGAAATTTTACTAAAGCAAGTAATCGAGACTCTATTTTAACTTGGCTTTGGGATAATTTAGCTTTGTTAATAAAAATCCTTACTTTATTCCCTTTTTGAATTAAAGCGACTAAACCACCTAAATCTAAAAACTCAAGCGTTTCTCCGATCACAACTACTTTAGAGCTTATTTTGTTAATCCATTGTTTATCAATTTTACTTTGTATATTTTCATTCAAGTATATGATGTTGCAACTGTGATTAAGTTCCATTATTTTTTCTATATCATCAAAAAAAACGATGGAAATGGGAGGCGTTTGAGATTTTAAACTTTTTTTACTAAAAAGAAATTTTTCAGGACCTTTTTTTTCATTAAAAAAACAAAGTTTCATATTATTTAAAGTAGGTGGAGGAAAGGTCATAAATTTTGATATTTTAAAAATAAAAGCTGAGCGTACTTTAGTGATATTTTCAGCATAAGTACTTTTAGAAATAAGAAAAAGGCTACAAAACATAGCAATAAATAATGCATTATTCAAAAATAAATTGATTGCTTTCATCATTATATTCTCCCATCAATAGGGAAAGTAATGATAAAATTTACACCAGTTGAACTTGTATTATTTAGCGTGATTCTACCTTTTATTGCTTGAGTGACTAGGTTATATACTAAATGCATACCTAATCCACTGCCACCTTCACCTCTTCTAGTGGTAACAAATGGGTCAAATATTCTGTTTCTGATATTTCTAGGAACACCTTTACCATTGTCAGTATAATTTATTTGGCATTGCCCCTCATCAATAACTACTTTTATTGTAATTATCCCTGAGGTTATTTCATCAAAAGCATGTATCAAAGAGTTTTCAATTAAATTTTCTAATATTTGACGTAATGGCTCTGCTTTGGATTGTATATAGAGGGATTCAGGACATTCGATAATTATTTGGTGCTGATTTAAATTTATATCTTTTTTCATCGAAAGCAACACTTCATTAATTAAATCATTAATATTAATCATCAAGTAGCTTTCAGTATCTTGATTAACGTCAACTTGTTTGAAGCTAGATATAAGTTCAGCTGCTCGGTTTAGGCTGCGGTAAACCAACTCTAAATTTTCAATACCATCATCTATAAATCGTGACAGTTGTTTTGATGTGAGTGTTTTATTATCAAAAGCAGATTTGATTTCGGTGAGCTTATCTTTCAATAAAGTAGAGCCAGTAACCCCTAAACCAATTGGTGTATTCACTTCATGGGCAACACCAGCAACCATTTGGCCTAATGAGGCCATTTTCTCATTCTCTACGATTTGATTTTGATATTGATGCATTCTTTCTAAAGTATTTAGTAACTCTTGGTTTGCTTCTTTTAAAGCAATTGTTCTTAGATTTACTTTTTCTTCTAGATTTTGATTTAACAGTCTAATTTCTTGTTCGTCTTTTTTTTGTCTTTCAAGCTGAGCTTGGGTGCGAGAAAATAATACATTTAGACTATGGCTAAGTTGATTTAACTCTAAAACATTTACATGAGGGGCTCTTATATCGTAATTTTTATTTTTAGAAACACCTTGTACTAAAGTACTCAATCTCTCTATTGGGTTAGACAATTGGCGTTGAATTCTTAAACTAAGGATAAACACAACAATTAAAACTGAAAAAGCGACTGATATATCTATTATCAATTTATCTTTTATATAGGCATTTAAAGCCGATAAATCTCCACGAATATAGACATATCCTTGAATGATTCCTTCGAACATTATCGGTCTTATAACATCGATATGATTACCAATAGACTCTGGAGTGAAAGGAGCTTTAATTTTATTTATTTTTACTGGAATAGGAGGGGTGTTTGGGGCGTTATAACTTGTAAAAAAAGAAGTTTCATTAGTGAAATCATCGATTTTATAAATATGGATATTTTTTATTTCTTTAACAGCCCTAAACGCTATTAATCGTTTATTTTCAGTATTTTCATCATCAAACAACAAGCTTACCTGAGCATTGAATGCAATAATATCAGCATAAGTTGTTAATTTATTAATCGTTATTGTACGTTGTTTCGCAATGTCTAAATAAGTTGAAACAGAAACTGACAAGAACAGGCAAAATGCTGTAATAAGGATTACAGTTCTGATCAAAGCTTTTTTTATGCTAATTGTTTGGCCATATCTAGGCATATTAAACTAAGTTAAGTCTAAAATTAAAAACATCTTCTTTGATCTTAAGATCTAACTTAGAAATAGGCAATAAAAAACTAATTTGAAGAGCTTTTATTTCTTAATACATTGGTAAACAGTAAACTTATTTGTTTTAGCAACAGTTGCATATTGATTATAGCTTTGCACTAGATAGGGTTGATACTTCAAAAAGCTATTTGCCACGATAGTGATACTACCCCTTGATGATAAATGCTGTTTTGACTTAATAATAAATTGTTCAGCAATGTCATAATCAGTAGACAATCCTGTATGAAAAGGAGGGTTACTAACAATATGCTCATATTTTCCTGATACTTTACTTAAACCATCACTCAATAAACAAACACCTTTCACATTGTTTGCAGCAAGCGTTAATTCTGTTGCTTTTGTTGCTAATGCACTGACATCTAAACACGTAAATGAGAGATTATCGTTTAAGCTACCTAGATAGGCGCTAATAATGCCTGCACCACAGCCAAAATCTAAAACTTGACCTGATTTAGGCACTGACATAGTTTCTAGCAGTAATTTTGTGCCAAGATCTAATTCACCATGATTAAATACACCCGGTAAGCTCACCACTTTGATAGTGTGATCTTTAATCAAAAGTTCGAAAGTCTTTTGATATTGATGAATATCAAAGTTTTCTTTAAGTTCTAATCCATTAAATTGATAAAGAATACAATGTCTGGCTGAGTCAATCTTATTTGAAAATCTACAAAGTGGTTTAAGCTGTTTTTCTGATGATTTTACGCCGCTTTTATTTTCTCCAACGATCAATAAACGGGTTTCATTTGATGAAACAGCACGAATATTATCTAGTATCATTAAAGCTTCAGCTTTTGCTTTTGGATAATAATAAATGATTAAATCAAAAGGCTTATTGTTTTTATCTACTTTAGGTAATTCTATACCTAGTTGGATATTACAATTATGAGTGTGTTGTGCTGCGGCTTTGGTTGCAAAATTATTTGTAAAAGCAGTTAGTGTTTTGCATGTGTTTAAAGCGTCTAATTGCTGTAAAAAATCATCTTGGCTAAAGTTAATAACTAAAATAGAGTCAGCTTCAAGTGAGTGCTCATTGCGTAATAATAATTTACTTGGATTAGTTAGCTGACTCATTATAAATTACTCCACTTTCTCAAACATAAGATCCCATACACCGTGACCTAAGCGATGACCGCGCTTTTCAAATTTAGTTAAAGGTCTAAAGTCTGGACGAGGCATGTAATCATTACTTTGAGATTGGTTTTTGAATTTATCTGATAAATTCATTACTTCAAGCATATGCTCTGCGTAATTTTCCCAATCAGTAGCCATATGGAATACACCGCCTATCTTTAATTTTTTACGTAAATTCTCTACAAATTCAGTTTGAACAATACGGCGTTTATGATGACGCTTTTTATGCCAAGGATCAGGGAAAAAAAGTTGCACTCTTGATAATGAATTATCAGCAATACAGTCAGCTAACACTTCAATTGCATCGTGCTCATAAACACGCAAGTTAGTCACTTGTGCAACATCAGCATCTAATAAACATGCACCCACACCTGGACGGTGTACTTCTATACCGATAAAGTTCGTTTCAGGCGCATTGGCTGCCATTTCGACTAATGACTTACCCATACCAAAACCAATTTCTAATACAACGTCATTATCATTGCCAAAAGTAGCTTTGAAGTCTAAAGCACCGTCTTCATGCATTAGTCCCATGGTTGGCCAGCTTTTTTCAAGGGCGTTTGCTTGACCATTGGTTAAACGGCCTTCGCGTTTTACAAAACTACGAATAGTTCTTATATATTTGCCATTTTCTTTTGCTTGCTCTAATCGAGTTTGATCTTTTTCACTCATGTTTGGTACCAACCATATCTTCAGCCTAAATTTGGTGGCGTATTATCCCTGTTAGCATCTCTTGGCACAAGTAATCTCTTGACCTTTTTATTATGAGTTATAGACTGACGGCATATTTTTGCATGGGGTTTGGCTAAGTTGGAATTAACATCGACAAAAAGTAAGTGGTTTTCGTCTCAAGTTGTAGATTGGTATGCCTTACATGGTAGAAAAACCTTACCTTGGCAGATCAATAAAACACCTTATAAAGTCTGGGTTTCTGAGATCATGTTACAGCAAACACAAGTGATCACTGTAATACCTTACTTCGAGCGCTTTATGGCAAAGTTTCCAGATGTCACATCATTAGCGAATGCGACTGAAGATGAAGTATTACATTTATGGACTGGTTTAGGGTATTACGCCAGAGCGCGTAACTTGCAAAAATCTGCAAAAATAATCCATGAGCAATATAAAGGGAAATTTCCAACAGATATAGACGAGGTTATCGCTTTACCTGGTATTGGAAAATCTACTGCAGGTGCGATTTTATCATTATCATTGCAACAGCAACATGCCATTTTGGATGGCAATGTAAAACGCGTACTAGCCCGATTTTTCATGTTAGATGGTTGGTATGGCAACAAAGCTGTTGAGCAAAGGTTATGGCAATATAGTGAAAAGCTGACACCAAAAAATAATGTGACAGAATTTAATCAAGCTATGATGGACTTAGGTTCAAGCCTTTGTTCTCGTGCAAAGTTTGACTGTGATCCATGCCCATTGAATAGCAAATGTTTAGCACTTAAAAATGATGCGGTAAAACAATACCCAAATCCAAGACCTAAAAAAGTAGTGCCAAAACGCAATTGTTATATGCTAATCGTTAAAGTAAAAGATCAGTTTTTATTAGAAAAAAGACCAAGCGAAGGAATTTGGGGTGGTTTACATGCTTTTTTACAATTTGATGATGAAATGCAGCTACAAACGTACCTAGCTCAACAAGGTATAAAATATCAAGCAAAATACTTAGATTCATTTGTGCATATATTTACTCATTTCAAGTTAACCATAAATCCTGTTTTAATTGAGTTGAACGCTCACCCTGATGTGATAAATGATAATCAAATAATGTGGTATGATCTAAAATCTAAATCAGAAGTGGGTTTAGCTGCACCCACAAAAAAATTAATAGAATTATTTTAGTTGAAACATTAAAATAACGATATATTTCAAACTTCAAAGAGAGTTTATATAATGTCACGTACCGTATTTTGTCAAAAATTACAAAAAGATGCTGAAGGTCTTTCTTTTCAACTTTACCCAGGTGAACTTGGTGAAAAGATTTTTAACAATATTTCTAAAGAAGCTTGGCAGCAGTGGCAACATAAACAAACTATGCTAATTAATGAAAAACACTTAAATATGATGGACAATGAACACCGTATTTTTTTAGAAGAACAAATGACTGGTTTTTTATTTGAAAATAAAGAAGTTGAAATTGAAGGTTATAAACCTCAAGAGAAAAAGTAACTTCATCAGAGGATAATGTGAGTATATACTTAGTCAGAATAATATTGTATTTTAGGATGGAATTTCTAACAGGAACTGTCATTTTAGTTATAATATGAACTCTTGACTAAGTGCGAATAGTCCTTTATCGATTTTTTCAATGCCTAATAAATGATTTGAATAGCTTGTTTATATTTAATAGGAAAGACATGAAACTCAGTCTACTCTATATTGTTAAAGTAGTTAGTCTAATTTTTGAGTTATAAATTCATTGACTTTAAAATAATGTTGCTCAAGTTGATCAAATAAATGCTCTATGATATGCGCATCAGAAGGTTTTTGTTCTACTAATTCTTCAAGATCCCCAGCTGTTTTAGATAGAATATCTGCACCGATACTTTTAGCTGTTGCTTTTAATTGATGTGCATTATTAATAATGCTTTTTTTATCTTCAAGGGTTACAGCAAGCTTTAAATCTGTCATGAGCTTTGAGCCATGCTCAAGAAACAGATTAAGAAAATGAGCATGTTGAGAAGTATCAGGCCCAATAAAATCAGCTAAAGCTTCTAGATTTAATGCTGGAGAAGTGTTCAGTGTTTCCTTAATTGGCAGCCATTTATTTAAGGTTTCTTCTAATAAGTTAAGCTCAACAGGTTTAGTAATATAATCATTCATACCTTGAGATAAACATTTCTCTCTCTCTCCTTTAAGTGCATTAGCTGTAATAGCAATAATAATACTCTCTTTTTTCATATCAGTTCTATTTGGAGCGTTCTCTCTAATTTTTGTAGTTAAATCATAGCCCGACATTTTTGGCATATGTAAATCAGTTAATACCAGAGGGTAGTTTCCAGATTGCCACATTTTTAAGCCTTCCTCACCATCAGATGCAACTTCAACACCGTACCCAAGCAAATGAAGTTGATCGCATATAACTTGTTGGTTCATCATATTATCTTCAACTAATAGAATAAGTTGGTTGTTAAGTCGTGCTTGTTCTATGGATGGGTATTGATTTAAAGATTTCGTCATTCTTATATTTTTTGCTTGATGTAATCCTGCCGCAATAAATAATGAATTAAATAAGCTTTCTTTACATAATGGTGCGGCATTGAGGTAAAAAGTATTGTTAAAAGTAAGTTTAGCTTCTGTTAGCTTGCTTAAAACAATAACTTGTTGGCTGTTTTCTTCTAAAGAAGCACTTAATCGTTTTAATGCTTGATTTACCTCGGGCATTGAATTTATGCCATCTAATAACCAAATTAAATTTTTTGTATTATGCCAAACAGGCTCTTTTTTTAAGTCGTGTAAATAAATTACTTCTGCATCTAAAAATTTCAAATAGTTATTGATATAATCACTTCGTTTTGAGTTTTTACTATTGCTATATAGTGCAATTTTCTTACCTTTCAGGCGGCCTTTATCTTTTACTTTACTCGTTTCATCAGCTTTAAATGGCAAGGTTACTATGAACTCACTGCCAAAGCCTAAGTCGCTGTTTACTTTTATGTCACCATACATAAGCTCAATGAGGCTTTTACATATAGATAAACCTAATCCGGTACCACCATATTCACGAGTAATGCTTGTTTCAGCTTGATTAAAAGGTAAAAAGATTTTGGCAAGCTGCATTTTATTCATGCCTTTACCATTATCAGAAATTTTAAACTCTATCGTATGGTGAGCATCGCTTTTATTTGCCAAAGAAACTTGAATGCAAATTAACCCTTGTTGTGTATCTGTAGATTTTGTAAATTTAATAGCATTACTGCATAGATTATAAATAACTTGTCTTACCCGTACTATATCGCCTGTAACAGAATCTGGAATATTAGGATCAATATAAAGATCTAGTTCAAGGTTGTTTTTATGGGCAACAGAAGAGAGTACTTTGGCAACCTCTTCAGTAATTTTGATAATTGAAAAGCTCTTTTTTTCAATTTTTAGTTTACCAGCTTCAATCTTTGAAAAATCAAGAATATCGTCTAAGATCCCTAGTAAAGAAAATGCAGAATCACGAATGATACTGCTTAATCTATGCTGTGTGCCACTTAAGTCGGTATGGCGTAATAAATCTATCGTGCCTATAACGCCATTCATCGGTGTGCGGATCTCATGGCTCATAGTGGCTAAGAAAGTTGATTTAGACTCATTTGAAAGCTCTGCAGACTTTATGGCCTTTTCTAGCTCCTCTGTTCGAGACGCGACTTGAATCTCAAGATTCGAATGTAAAGCTTGTAAATCAAGCTCAATTTGCGCATGAGATTCTTTTTGACTTTGTAATTTATTTAATAGCTGATTAATTAAAATCGAAATCTGCTTTAAGCCTAAACCAATATTTGTTGAAACAGACAACCTAAAATCTTGCTTTTGTGTGATTAGAATCATTTCATTTTCAAGCTGTAGTGTACTATTTCTTATTGTTTTACTTAAATAACGTGGAAATATAAACATTAAAATTAGACTAATAATAATACTGGCAGTTAACATAATATAAAAAAGGTCATTATTTGGTTTTTTAATTGCCTGCACTATTACTAAAGTACCAACGATATTTTCGTTTATCTTTAATATGTGGTGCAACATCATTTTTTGATCTTTTTCAATGGTGTGATTTTTTAAAATTCCTGCAATCTTTATATCTGAAGTTTGACTGATCAGCTGCAATGAACTTGTTTTTATTTTCTTATATAAAAGAAAATCGAGTTTGGGATTTATCGCTTTGACTGAAAATAAAATTTGAATGGCAGTGTTGTAACCAAATCTGGTAATAGAATTAGCAAGTGGAGTATCAATCTTATTGGCAATATTTTTAATTTCTGATTTTGAGTAATGGTTACTTTCTGCAGGAATTAAATATGTTGTATAAGCGATGGATAAAATAAGAACAGATAAAAGAAGAACATATATAAGATGCATAACTTTTTTAGAGGAAAGTGCTGCTGCATTCATACGTAAGAGATTCCTTGTTATTAATATCGAAAGCTTTTTATTAGAAAATTTGATAATAGCATGCCTATTATTTATTAAAAGCGACGCTAAGTATTTTGTATGACTTTTTATCAAATTGATGTCTTATTAAGCTTTAAATCATAACCTTGATTGAAAACTATGCAAACAATAAATAGAGTGAAAAAAAAAGTTGACTTAAACAAGTAAAACCAGTTTAATACGCCGCACACCAATACAGCTGCAAAGTTTGTTAGGTACTGCCTCGATAGCTCAGTCGGTAGAGCAGAGGATTGAAAATCCTCGTGTCCGTGGTTCGATTCCGCGTCGAGGCACCATTTATTTTTTCGTTTTATTTAAACGTTAGACAGTTTTAGTGTGCCGACTTAGCTCAGCTGGTAGAGCAACTGACTTGTAATCAGTAGGTCAACCGTTCGACTCGGTTAGTCGGCACCACTTATTATTTAAAGATAAAAATGAGCAGCTGTAATCAGTAACTCATGCCAATTATCCGTTAGATTCGGTTAGTAGGCACAAATTAATATACATAATTAAGATTAGCACAGTTTATGTGCCTCG
>NZ_NQMR01000072.1 GCF_002276045.1 Pseudoalteromonas sp. NBT06-2
TTTAAATAATCTGATTGGTATTATTTTGCTTTTTAGCTCCCTTAGCCATTTTATCCTCACCTGTATCTCCATCCGAAACCAAATGACCGACATCTGTGATATTCATTACATGCTTGACATTATAATCATTAATTTCTAATACTCTTCTGAGTACATCTGTAAAGATATATGTTCTTAAATTTCCAAGATGTGCATAATCATAAACTGTTGGCCCACAAGCGTATAAGCCGACATTATTTTTATTTATCGATTTAAATGGTCGAATTTTTCGTTCATATGTATCATATATTTCTAATTTTTTGGTTTTATATTCCATTATCATCTCACTATTTATATTTATAATAAGGCACAAAAAAAGGCCATAGATTTCTCTACGGCCTTTTTAAAAATTTATTTTAAAATTAGATACTAAAAGTTTGCCGCAGTGATTTACAGCAGCAGCAAGAGTGAAGCTTTTTATTATTAGTTATTTTAGTATTTATTTTCATGTTTTCGATACTAACATTAATATTTTAATTTGTTAAATAACTTTATTTTACACATTAAAAAAGGCCACCTAAGTGACCTTTTTATAAACATAAACTAAATGGTTGATTACCAGCCAGTTTTTTCTGTAAGAGCTTTACCGATCTCAGCAAGTGAGCGTACAGTTTTAACACCAGCAGCTTCTAATGCAGCAAATTTCTCGTCAGCAGTACCTTTACCGCCAGCGATAATAGCTCCAGCGTGACCCATGCGCTTACCCTCTGGAGCAGTAACACCAGCAATGTAAGATACAACAGGTTTAGTCACGTTTGCTTTGATGTATTCTGCAGCTTCTTCTTCCGCAGTTCCACCTATTTCACCAATCATTACGATTGCTTCTGTCTGTGGATCTTTTTCGAACATTTCTAGAACGTCGATAAAGTTAGTACCTGGAATTGGATCTCCGCCGATACCAACACAAGTAGATTGACCGAAACCAGCATCAGTAGTTTGTTTAACAGCTTCATAAGTTAAAGTCCCCGAACGCGATACGATGCCTACTTTACCTGGCTTATGAATGTGGCCAGGCATAATACCAATCTTAGTCTCACCTGGAGTGATAACACCTGGACAGTTAGGACCAATCATTCGAACACCAGAAGTATCTAGTTTAACTTTTACATCAACCATATCTAATGTAGGAATACCTTCAGTGATACACACGATCAGTTCGATGCCAGCATCGATTGCTTCTAAGATTGCATCTTTACAGAAAGGTGCTGGTACATAGATAACAGATGCTGTTGCACCCGTAGTTTCTACAGCATCACGAACTGTATTAAATACAGGTAAACCAAGGTGAGTTTGTCCACCTTTACCAGGAGAAACGCCACCAACCATTTGCGTACCATACTCAAGCGCTTGCTCAGAGTGGAAAGTGCCTTGGCCGCCAGTAAAACCTTGACAGATTACTTTTGTATCTTTATTGATTAATACAGACATTATTTGCCCTCCGCAGCAGCAACTACTTTTTCAGCAGCATCAGTTAAAGACACTGCAGCAATGATGTCAACATCAGAGTTTGCTAATACTTCACGACCAGCTTCAGCGTTAGTACCCTCAAGACGTACAACAACTGGTACACTGACTCCAACTTCTTTAACTGCACCAATGATACCTTCAGCAATCATGTCACAACGTACGATTCCGCCAAAAATGTTAACTAAAACAGCTTTAACGTTTTCATCAGAAAGAATTATCTTAAATGCTTCTGCAACACGCTCTTTCGTTGCGCCGCCACCAACATCAAGGAAGTTAGCTGGCTTGCCACCATGTAGGTTTACGATGTCCATAGTACCCATCGCAAGGCCTGCACCATTCACCATACAACCCACGTTACCATCAAGAGCAACGTAGTTTAGTTCCCATTGTGCAGCTTGTGCTTCACGCTCATCTTCTTGAGATGGATCGTGGAACGCACGGATTTTAGGTTGACGGTATAAAGCGTTACCATCAATACCAATTTTGCCGTCTAAACAGTGAAGATTACCTTCGTCAGTAATAACTAACGGGTTGATTTCTAATAAAGCAAAATCGAAATCTTGGAACATTTTAGCAAGACCCATAAAGATCTTAACAAATTGCTTCATTTGAGTCGGATTTAAATCTAATTTGAAACCTAATTCACGTGCTTGGTAAGGTTGAGCGCCAACAAGTGGATCAATCTCAGCTTGATGAATTAATTCAGGAGTCTCTTCTGCAATCTTTTCAATGTCCACACCGCCTTCGGTAGAAGCCATAAAAACGATTTTTTGTGAAGCACGGTCAACAACAGCACCAAGATATAACTCGTTAGCGATGTCAGTACAGCTTTCAACTAAAATTTTAGCTACAGGTTGACCATTTTCATCAGTTTGGTAAGTAACTAAGTTTTTACCTAACCAATGTTGTGCGAAATTTTTAATTTCTTCTTTAGTTTTAACTAACTTAACACCGCCAGCTTTACCGCGACCGCCTGCGTGAACTTGAGTTTTAACAACCCACATATTACCACCGATTTTGTCGGCGGCTTCAGCAGCTTCGTGAGGAGTATCACAAGCGAACCCCTCCGACACTGGTAAACCATATTCGGCAAAAAGTTGTTTTGCCTGGTACTCATGCAAATTCATGATGCTTTATCCAATTTATTTGTACTAATCAAGCTGAATTTTTATTCAGCTTCCCAAATTGCGCGGATAGTATAGATCCCCGCACGATACAAAGAAATACCCTGTATCAAGAATTGCCAATAAAATTGATATTTATTCGCAGTTGTTAATTTTCAATCTAAATAAGAGCTAAAAATCAATCAAAAAAAAGCTGCAACCTAAAGTGCAGCTTAAGTATTAATCTAATGTATTATACATCGAGTAATAAACGAGCAGGATCTTCTAGTAACTCTTTAATTGTTACTAAGAAACCAACTGATTCTTTACCATCAATTAATCTATGATCATAAGATAATGCTAAGTACATCATAGGTAAGATTTCAACTTTACCGTTAACTGCCATAGGACGATCTTGGATTTTATGCATTCCAAGAATAGCTGCTTGTGGTAAGTTTAAGATAGGAGTTGAAAGTAATGAACCAAATACACCACCATTAGTGATGGTGAAGTTACCACCTGTCATATCATCGATGGTTAATTTACCATCACGGCCTTTAAGCGCGAGTTCACGAATATTCTTTTCAATTTCTGCGCAAGACATTTTATCACAATCACGCAGTACAGGTGTTACTAGACCACGTGGAGTTGATACTGCAATGCTCATATCAAAGAAGTTATGGTAAACAATATCATCGCCATCAATTGATGCATTAACCGCAGGGAAGCGTTTAAGCGCTTCTGTTACCGCTTTTACATAGAAGGACATGAAGCCTAAACGGATATCATGACGCTTTTCAAATGCATCTTTGTACTGCTTACGAAGATCCATGATTGGTTTCATGTTTACTTCGTTAAATGTTGTTAACATTGCAGTAGAGTTTTTAGCTTCAAGTAAACGTGTAGCAATTGTTTTACGTAAACGAGTCATAGGTACGCGTTTTTGCGTACGCTCACCAACGGGTGCTGCAACCACAGACTCTGGTGCTTTTTTAGCTACTGGTGCAGGTGCTTTTAAGAACTTATCGACGTCTTCTTTAGTGACACGGCCATTTTTACCGGTACCATTAATTTTAGAAGCATCTAGACCTTTTTCTGCTATTAGGCGACGTACAGAAGGAGTTAATACATCTGAGCTTTCATCTGAAACCGCTGGAGCGCTTACTGACACCTCAGAAGCAGGTGCTGCGCCAGCAAGGATTTTACCGATTAATTGTTCTCCAAGAACTGTATCGCCTTCAGCATGAAGATGTTCGCCCATAACACCATCTTCAGGTGCAACAACTTCAAGAACAACTTTATCAGTTTCAATATCAACTAGATTTTGATCACGTGATATAGCTTCACCTGGTTGAACATGCCATGTAGCGATTGTTGCATCTGCAACTGACTCTGGAAGTACTGGAACATTAATATCCACTGGGTTACCTTCTGATGCTGGCGCTGCAGCTGCAGACGCTTGTGTATTTGCTGGAGTTGCTACAGCACCAGCTGCACCAACTAATGCGATAAGTTGCTCACCTAATACGGTAGCACCTTCTTCTTGGCTAATTTCGGTTACAACACCATCTTCTGGTGAAACAACTTCAAGTACAACTTTATCTGTTTCGATATCTACTAAGTTCTGATCGCGGCTAACAGTATCACCAACTTTTACATGCCAAGTTGCGATTGTTGCATCTGCTACAGATTCAGGAAGAACTGGAACCTTAATTTCGATTGTCATCTCTGGTCCTTTATTTATTAATTGTAAGAGCGTCTGCAACTAATGTTGCTTGTTCAATGTCGTGTAAAGATTTAGAGCCACATGCAGGTGCTGCAGAAGCTGGACGCCCAGCATATTTTAGATATGTACCGGCTGGAATTGCTTGTCTAAAGTGATGCTGAGAACAATACCATGCGCCTTGGTTTTGTGGCTCTTCTTGACACCAAACAAAATCTTTTACGTGACTATAACGTTTGACTATATTTTCCATTTCCGCATGAGGAAATGGGTATAGCTGTTCCATACGAACAATGGCGATGTTATTTAGCTCTTTTGCACGACGCTCTTGTAATAATTCGTAATATACTTTACCACTACAAAATACAACCCGTTCGACATCGTTAACTTTAAGATCATCAATTTCATCTATTACATTATGGAAAACACCTTCAGATAATTCTTCTAAAGAAGAAACAGCTAAAGGATGACGTAATAATGATTTAGGTGTCATTACAATCAGTGGACGACGCAGTGGTCTAACTGATTGGCGGCGTAACATAGCATAAACTTGGGCAGGTGTTGATGGCACACAAACTTGCATATTATGATCGGCACACAGTTGTAAAAAGCGTTCTAGACGAGCAGATGAATGTTCTGGTCCTTGACCTTCATAACCATGAGGTAGCATACAAGTTAAACCACATAAACGACCCCACTTTTGCTCACCGGAACTTAAAAATTGATCAAAAACAACTTGAGCACCGTTAGCGAAATCACCGAACTGTGCTTCCCACATAACTAATGTAGTAGGTTCCGCTGTAGCATAACCATATTCAAAAGCAAGAACAGCAACTTCAGATAAAACTGAATCATATACTTCAAATTTACCTTGACCTTCACGAATGTTTTCTAAAGGTGTAAAGGTAGTACCATCTTTTTGATTATGAATAACAGCATGACGATGGAAGAATGTGCCACGACCAGAATCTTGACCTGTCATACGAATATCATTACCATCATTGACAATTGAAGCATATGCTAAGTTTTCAGCCATGCCCCAATCTAAAGGCTTTTCACCAGCAGCCATTAATTTACGATCAACGTAAATTTTTGCTACACGTGATTGTGCTTTAGTATCATCAGGATATTTTGAGATATTTGTAGCAAGTGTTCTAAGTTTTTCAACTGAAAGGCTACCATCGTATTCTGCATCCCAATCATGACCAACAAAACTACTCCAGTCAGATGAATGTGATGTTTCAGGTAGTTTTTCTTCAACAACACATTTTCCCTCATCTAAACTGTTGCGATAATCATTTGCAATTTTCTTGGATTCTTCAAGTGAAATAACATTTTCAGCATTAAGTTGTTCAGCATAAATCTGACGAGGAACTGGATGTTTTTTAATTTTTTGATACATAATAGGCTGAGTTGCATTTGGCTCATCAGCTTCATTATGACCGTGACGGCGATAACACACTAAATCAATTACGATGTCACGTTTAAATTTATTACGGTAATCAAGCGCAATTTGCGTTACTAAAGTAACCGCTTCAGGATCATCCGAATTTACGTGAAAGATAGGCGCTTGAACCATTTTTGCAATATCAGTACAGTACTCAGTAGAACGCACATCTTCTTGCTTCGATGTTGTAAAACCAACTTGGTTATTTACAACTATGCGAATTGTTCCACCTACGCTAAAGGCGCGTGTTTGTGATAAATTAAATGTTTCTTGTACAACACCTTGACCTGCAATTGCAGAATCTCCATGTAAAGTAATGGGTAATGCTTTTGAGCCATCTTTACAACCTAAGCGATCAAGACGCGCACGAACAGAGCCCATTACAACAGGATTTACGATTTCTAAGTGAGATGGGTTAAATGATAATGCCATATGAACATTGCCACCTTTGGTAGCAAAATCACATGAATAACCCATATGATACTTAACATCTCCTGAACCTAAATTAACTTGTGCTTTACCAGCAAATTCATCGAATAAATTTGATGGGTTTTTACCTAGCACATTTAAAAGTACGTTAAGACGACCACGGTGAGCCATACCAATAACAACTTCTTTTTGCCCGCTTTCGCCAGCACGGTGAACAAGTTCTTTTAACATTGGAACTAACGAATCACCACCTTCAAGTGAGAAACGTTTTGCACCTGGGAACTTCGCACCTAAATATTTTTCAAGACCATCAGCTGCTGTTAATCCCTGAAGGATTCGCAGTTTCGATTCTTTAGTGAAGTTTGGCGTAGACTGGACTGACTCAAAACGATGTTGTAACCAACGTTTTTCTTCTGTCGAAGTGATATGCATATATTCAACGCCAATAGAACCACAGTAGGTAGTTTTTAGTGCTTTATATAGCTCACCTAAAGGCATGGTATCTTTGCCAATGGCAAAAGAACCTACATTAAATTCGCGTTCGAAGTCTGATTCAGATAAGTCGTGATGCGAAAGCTCTAATTCACGAATTTTATCTCGTTTCCACAAATCGAGAGGATCAAGATTGGCACTTTGATGGCCTCTAAATCGAAATGCATTAATTAGTTGTAGAACTTTGACCTGCTTCGCATCAGCTGCTCCACCGGTCGCAACAACGACTTCTTTATGTTTGTTTTTTGCAAGCGTTTGAAATTGTGCTCTGATATCTGAGTGTTTCGCCTCAACATCAACACCATCTACTTTTGGTAAGTGGTCGAACACTTCACGCCATTCATTTGGCACCGAAGTCGCATCATCTAAATACGCTTCATATAGGTCTTCTACATAAGCGACGTTTCCGCCATTCATGTGAGATGAATCTAACCATGCCTTCATTACACCTTCGTGCATTTATAAGCCCTTTTCTCTAGCGCAGAAATAGTTTAACACAAAGATAGCCATAAGATTGATATATAGCCATCTAAATATTGTTAAATCTGGTTACTTAGATAGAACGGTTAAGTAACATAGATTTGATATTACCAATAGCCTTAGTTGGATTAAGGCCTTTTGGACACACACTGACACAATTCATGATCCCGTGACAACGGAAAACACTAAATGCATCATCAAGATCTGCTAAACGTTCTTCTGTTGCTGTATCGCGAGAATCCACAAGAAAACGATACGCATGAAGAAGACCAGCAGGTCCTATAAACTTGTCTGGATTCCACCAAAATGATGGACAAGACGTTGAACAACATGCACATAAAATACATTCGTATAATCCATCTAGCTTATCACGCTCTTCAATACTTTGAAGGTGCTCACGCGCTGGAGGATTAATATCATTGTTGATCAAATAAGGTTTTACTTTTTCGTACTGAGTATAGAATTGCGTCATATCAATTACTAAATCACGTACTACAGGTAGACCAGGAAGTGGACGTATTACAATTGCTTTATTGCCTCTTTTCAGAGTCGATAAAGGCGTAATACAGGCTAATCCATTTTTACCATTCATGTTAAGACCATCAGAACCACATACACCTTCTCGACATGAACGTCTAAAGGATAGGGTTGGATCTTGCTCTTTTAACTGGATTAATGCATCCAGTACCATAATATCGCTACCATCTTCTAATACAAGTTGGTATTCTTGCATACGTGGTGCCGTATCAACATCAGGATTATAACGATAGATTGAAAATGCTAAGTTCATCGAACTGCTCCTAGTATGTACGTGCTTTAGGTGGAAAAGCTTCACGATGCACTGGCGCCATGTTTACATCACGCTTTGTCATTTCTTCAGTAGAAGGTGAATAGATAGAATGGCATAACCAGTTTTTATCATCACGTTCAGTGAAATCTTGACGGGCATGTGCACCACGAGATTCAGTACGAAAGTTAGCAGCTTTTGCAGAACAGAAAGCAGTTTCCATTAAGTTATCCAGCTCTAAACATTCAATACGCTGCGTATTGAACTCTGTTGATTTATCATCAAGACGTGCATGCTGCAAACGTTCACGAATTTCAGTTAACTCTTTCATGCCTTGTGCCATAGCATCACCTTCACGGAATACCGAGAAGTTTAATTGCATACATTGTTGAAGGTCTTTTTTGATTTGAACAGGATCTTCACCTTGTCCAGGTTTAGAGCTTTCCCACCTATTGAAACGAGCAAGAGCTGATTCAACATCTGAATTAGAATGTTCTGAAGATTGTGTATCATTCAAGTATGTACCAAGGAAATTACCCGCAGCACGACCAAATACAACTAAATCTAATAATGAGTTTCCGCCTAAACGGTTAGCACCATGTACAGATACACATGCAATTTCGCCTACTGCAAATAAACCGTCAACGATTTTTTCGTTACCGTTATGATCAATAGATAATGCTTGACCGTTTACATTACACGGTACACCACCCATTTGGTAATGACATGTAGGAATAACTGGAATTGGTTCTTTAACAGGATCAACGTGGGCGAATGTTCTTGATAAATCACACACTCCTGGTAAACGCTTTTCTAATGTTTCTTGACCTAAATGATCAAGTTTAAGCTTTATATGTGGACCCCAAGGACCATCACAACCACGACCTTCACGGATCTCTGTCATCATAGAACGTGCCACAACATCACGACCAGCAAGATCTTTAGCATTTGGAGCATAGCGCTCCATGAAACGCTCGCCATCTTTATTTAAAAGATAACCGCCTTCACCACGACAACCTTCTGTAACAAGTACACCAGCTCCCGCTATACCAGTTGGATGGAACTGCCACATTTCCATATCTTGCATTTGTATGTCTGCACGAAGTGACATACCAACACCATCACCTGTATTGATGTGTGCATTGGTTGTTGATGCAAAAATACGACCTGCGCCACCTGTTGCCAAAACAGTTGCACGAGATTTAAAGAAAACCACTTCACCTGATTCAATATCAATTGCAGTACAACCTATAACGGCACCTTCTTGATTTTTGACTAAATCAAGTGCGTACCATTCAGAAAATACGTTTGTTTTATTTTTAACATTTTGCTGGTATAAACAATGAAGTAAAGCATGGCCTGTACGGTCTGCTGCTGCTGCTGTACGTGCTGCTTGCTCACCACCAAAGTTTCTCGATTGGCCACCAAATGGTCTTTGATAGATAGTACCATTTTCAAAACGAGAAAAAGGCAGACCCATCTTATCTAATTCGATAATTGCTTCTGGACCTGTTTTACACATATATTCGATAGCATCTTGGTCACCGATAAAATCGGAACCCTTAACAGTATCATACATGTGCTGCTCCCAATGATCTTCATGACTATTACCTAGCGCAACAGTGATACCACCTTGTGCTGATACTGTATGAGAACGTGTAGGAAAAACTTTAGAAATAAGTGCACAGGTTTTACCTGATTCTGTAATAGCAAGCGCTGCACGCATGCCGGCACCGCCAGCACCAATTACAACTGAGTCAAATTCACGAACTGAATAATTCACTTACACACCCCACAATACAAATAAACCAACCGCAACATACACAAATGACATCATGTTCAAAATAAAGCCTAATACTGCACGTAATTTTGCAGATTTAACGTAATCAGTTAGTACTTGCCATAAACCTATTTGTGTATGTAACATCATGCAGACTAAAGCTGAAAATGTAAAAACTTTAACAGCTAAGTTTGAAAATAATCCCTGCCAAGCCTCGAAAGTGACTTGTGGAGTTGTTAAGAAATAACCAATAATGAATAACGAATATGCCGTTAATATTAATGCTGTAACACGTAAAGATACAAAATCTTGTACGCCATTACGTTTTAGAGATGCTTGATTTACAACCATATCCATACCCCTGCTAATACTGCAGCTACAGCCCACAAAATAAGTGAGATTGTTGCGCTGTTATTGCCTGATTCAAGTTCTTCCCAATATCCCATATCCATAATGATATGACGGATACCACCGATAATGTGATATGCCAATACAGTGACAGTACCCCATGCAATGAACTTGGCAACGAACCCACTAAATAGGCCCTTTACAAATTCAAAATTTTCTGGTGATGAAAGAGACTCTGACCAAGCCCAAATTACAAAAGTTAAAGCAAAAAACAACGCAACACCGGTTACACGGTGCAAAATTGACGCTTTAGCAGTTGCAGGCATAGAAATAGTCGATAGATCGAGATTTACAGGTCTTTGCTTTTTCACAGTTACTTGCCCATCTGGCCCATTTAGGACCCAACTATTGTTTTTACACACCCATCTAATCTTATTGAATTTAATAAAATAAAATGGAACTATCAAAATAAACAAACCCACTAAGGTGACGAGCCAAAACAGGTACTACACGTTTACTTCAGATGCAGTAGGTTTAATTCATAAGAATAAACCTTACTTAGTATATATTCCCCCTGAAGATTTTACAATTTTTGTTTAATTATAATACCTTGCAAATTAGCCTTTAGTATACTATTCAATCTTTTCTGAATATTTATCATACTTTTTTGCATTATTTTCCATTAATATTGACTTTTATCCCCATTTATACGTTAAAATAGAACTAATTTGCTTAACAATAGACTTAAAATCATAACAATTGATTTGTTATAACAGGAGATGATTTAGATGGCAGACAAGAAAGCAGTACTTCATATCGATGGTCTTGAACCAATTGAGTTACCAATTTATTCAGGCACAGCTGGTCAAGATGTAATCGACGTACGTACTTTAGGCGCTCACAACCATTTCACATACGACCCAGGCTTTATGTCTACAGGTTCTTGTGAATCAGCTATCACTTTCATCGACGGTGCTAAAGGTGTTCTTTTACATCGTGGTTATCCAATAGACCAACTTGCAGAACAGTCTAACTACCTTGAATTATGTTACTTGTTACTTGAAGGCGAATTGCCAAACAAAAAGCAGATGGCTATTTTCGAAAATGAGATAACTACAAATACTATGATGCACGAGAAAATAGGTGCATTTTTCCAAGGTTTTCGTGTAGATGCACACCCTATGGCTATGCTATGTGGTGTTGTTGGTGCTTTATCTTCATTCTATCATGATGATTTAGATATCACTGATCCAGAACAACGTAAACGTAGCGCTGTTAAATTAGTTGCAAAATTACCAACAATATCTGCAATGGCTTACAAATACACAATAGGTCAACCATTTGTTTACCCTAAAAATGAGTTAAGCTACGCAGAAAACTTTTTACATATGATGTTTTCTGTACCTGCTGAAGAATACAAAGTAAGTCCTGTTCTTGCCAAAGCAATGGACCGCATTTTCATGCTTCATGCAGATCATGAGCAAAATGCTTCAACTTCAACAGTACGTATCGCAGGCTCTTCAGGCGCTAATCCATATGCTTGTATCGCTGCTGGCGTTGCTTCACTTTGGGGTCCTGCTCATGGTGGTGCGAACGAAGCATGTTTAACTATGCTTGAAGAAATAGGTACTGCTGACCGTATTCAAGAGTATGTTGCTAAAGCTAAAGATAAAAATGACCCATTCCGTCTAATGGGCTTTGGTCATCGTGTTTATAAAAACTTCGATCCACGTGCGACAGTTATGCGTCAAACTTGCCATGAAGTTTTAAAAGAGTTAAATATACAAGATCCATTACTAGAAGTTGCTATGGGCCTAGAAAAAATTGCTTTAGAAGACCCGTACTTTATTGAGAAAAAACTATACCCTAATGTAGATTTCTACTCAGGTATCATATTAAAAGCAATTGGTATTCCAACAAGTATGTTCACTGTTATCTTCGCGATGGCACGCACTGTTGGTTGGATTTCACATTGGGATGAAATGTTATCTCAACCTGGTCAAAAAATTGGCCGTCCTCGCCAAATGTATACTGGTTATACTAAGCGTGACTACGATAACGCTGATAAAAGATAATTATTAGTCAATAATGAATAAGGTACACCTAGAATGTACCTTATTCTTATAATTCAACTATTACTTCTATCTCGCTTTTATTGTACAATTCCCTTAATATACCGCTTTATTTTCTGTTTGATTTTATATAATGCTAGATATTGATAAAGTACGAAAAAAATTTCCTATTTTAAAACAAGTAGTTAACAAGCAACCTCTTATATATTTCGACTCAGGTGCCACAAGTCAAAAACCACAATGTGTTATAGATTCAATAAATTATTTTTACTCAAATTCAAATTCAAATGTTCATCGTGGTATACATACCTTAGGTGATCGTGCGACTGTTTCATATGAAGAGGCACGTAATAAAGTAGCAAAGTTTATAAATGCTCAAGCTAAAGAAATTGTATGGACTAAAGGAGCTACGGAATCTCTTAACTTATTAGCTAATGGTCTTTCGAACTTTTTACATCCAGGGGATGTAATATTAATCAGTGCGTTAGAACATCATGCAAATATAGTCCCTTGGCAACAAGTTTGTGCTAACACTGGCGCTATTTTAAAAATAATCCCTCTAGATGAGACTACTGAAAAAATAAAATTAGAAACTACATACCAACTAATTGATCTTTATAAACCTAAAATACTGAGTATTTCTCATGCTTCGAACACTTTAGGAAACATTCAACCTATAACGGATATCATTCAATACAGCAAAAAATACCAGACAATTACAATTATTGATGGTGCTCAAGCTTTTATGCACTTAAGGCCTGACATGTTAAAATTAAATTGTGATTTTTATGTGTTTTCTGCCCATAAATCGCTTGGTCCAACAGGTTTAGGTGGTTTATATGGTAAATATGAACTATTAAATTCCTTACCCGTTTATCAAACCGGAGGGGAAATGATTAAATCAGTCAGCTTCGACACTAGTACTTTTACCGATGCTCCTGGAAAGTTTGAAGCGGGTACACCCAATATATCAGGGGTAATTTCATTTGGTTGTGCCATAGATTTTATGAACAAAATAGACTTTTTAGATCAAAAAACACACGAGAAGTCACTTTTTATATATTTAAAATCCCAACTTGAAAAAATTTCAGGTATTATATTATATGGTGATTTAGAACTAAATATAGGTACTATTAGTTTTAATTACAAAAATGAGCACCCTTTTGATATCGCAACTTTATTAGACCAATGCGGTATTGCTGTAAGAGTTGGCAATCACTGTACACAGCCTTTAATGAGATGTTTAAATATTGAAGGAACAGTCCGTATCAGCTTAGCTTTTTATAATACAAAAAATGAAATTCAACAATTTATTATACATCTAAAACAGTGTTTATCGCTATTAGATTAACAAACAAGTACTAATATGAATGATTCTTATATAAATGTAAAAAATCAAATAACTCAAGCAGGTTCATGGCAAGAAAAATATCGTGAAATTATGACCCTAGGTAAAGAACTTCCAGTTCTTCCTCAAGAACTTAAGGTTGATAGTGCAATAGTTGATGGCTGTGAAAGCAATGTCTGGTTGTATATCAATTTTAATAATGAAGAGCGTAAGTTATTGATAGCCGCAGATTCAGATACCCGAATAGTAAAAGGACTCTTAAGTATTATTTTGTACTTATATTCTGATTTAACACCTAATCAAATCCTTTTGATCGATGCCAATAAAGAATTTGAGGAAATGGCTCTTTTAAAACACCTAAGCCCATCTCGTGGTAATGGAATAAAAGCTATTTTAAATGAAATTAATCGTAAAGCATATTTAATGAATAAATAAACATCTAATATTAATACAAAGACATAATTTGAAACAGTTTTCCCTGAATATCATTGTACAAATCAGTTACAATTGTAAAATACGTTTCAATTAAACAGTTTATATAAATATCATGAATTTTAAAGCCCCCTTTAAGCGTAAGTCTGGTTTGATTAGTCTCTTTATTTTACCTTCTTTATATCTTAGTGCCAATGAATCAAACGTTTCACATAATTCATCCTCTTATCTATCTTCATTTTTCATGCAATACCATCCTCAAAATGCCTACGATATGATAGATAGACTGCCCGGTTTTTCGTTTGATGGTGGCTCAAATGAACGTGGTTTTGGCGGTAATGCTGGAAATGTATTAATTGATGGGTCGCGCCCTACTTCGAAATCAGGTGGCCTCAGGGCCGCTTTAATCAGAATTCCAGTAGAGCAAGTTGAAAAAATTGAAATAATTCGAGGTGGTAAAGGCTCAAGTGAAGTAGCTGGACAATCTGTTATCGCAAATATCATACGTAAAAAAAATATCACAAGTGGCACTTGGGCTATTAAAGCAAGAAGAGCACCAGATGATGATTTAAGGCCAAATATAGAGGCTGCGATCACAACGCAAATAGGTCAATGGGATACTACTTTTGATACGGACATTGGTGGTTGGGTCGGTTATAGAACAGCTATTGTTGAAAATAAAGATAGTGAAGACGAAATAACAAAAAGTGCCAATGAAATTCGAGATGAAAAAAATAACTTTGGATATATTAATACCCAAGGTGCAAAAAAATTTACAACAGGTAAACTCACACTCAATGGTCGAGTGGGTGGTGAACAATGGCAAGGAGATATAACAAGAGATATCACTCATAGCGACTCACCCACTGTACAAATTGATGAATTTTGGCTACTCAATGAAAATAATACAAATACAGAGCTTGAGTTTGGTATAGATTGGGTTGGAAATGATAATGACTGGAAATGGCACATATTAGGTTTAGCTGTTAACAAAAAACAAAATTATGAAAATGCTTTTCACCAAAACTATTTATCCCAAGATAATAACTCTGATAGTAAATTCAAACAAGATCGACATAAAACAGAGTATATATTTAGAAATACCTATGGAAAAATTAGCGATAGTAAGTTTAAACCTGAATATGGCTTTGAGATAGCAAACAATAAACTTGATACAGAATTAGAGTATATTGAGAATAACCAAGTCCTAAATCTTGAGGCTGCTAATGTTGTCGTAGAAGAATTTAGAGGTGAAGCCTTTGTAACTTTTGTATACACCGCAACAGATGATTTATCAATTGAGGGTGGCTTAACTGGTGAAATTTCAAAAATCGAATTGACCGGTGATGCAACAAACGAACAAACATTCAAATTTTTAAAGCCGAGATTATCAGCTAACTATAGTATTAATTCCGACTTACAATTAAATATCTTGGCTGAGCATAACGTAGGGCAACTTAATTTTAATGATTTTGCAGCAAGTACAGATACCACTGACGATCGGAATACAGCGGGGAACCCAAACCTCGCACCAAATCAATATACTGAATTAAGTACTAAGCTTGATTGGGGATTCAGTGAGAAAGGAAGCTTATCTGTTAACCTTTATTATAAATGGCATACAGATATATTAGAGTACATTATATTACCATCAGATAACGGTAATGTAAGTCATGCTATAGGAAATGCTGGCGATGCCATTTTTTGGGGTTTTGAAACGGATCTTAATTTACCTTTAGATAGCTTTATTCCTAATGGTTTACTTGAAATTTCTTATGAATATAATCGCTCCGAGTATTTTGATTCTATTATCAATCAAGATCGTATTATCAATGATTATACTCCTGAGCAGTTTAATATTGAATTTAGACAGGATTTAACAGAGTACAAATTAGCTTGGGGAGTTGAGTTAATCAGTCATTTTACTGATACTTTTTATCTTGTAGATGAAATTCGTACTTTTGAGGGAAATAATCGTATTGAAGCATTTATTGAAACGACTTATTTTGATGGCCTTAAAGTACAACTTCTAGTAGAACATCTTAACACTGGAGAATATACACGATCTAGATTTATTTATGAGGATGATCGTTCTGGTATATTCGAAGGTAGTCAGATCGAAAAAAGAAAAAGAGAACCTGAGATTAAACTCTCTGTATGGGGCACTTTTTAAATCTTAAATTTGTATAAAAGCTTATTGAAATCAATAAGATTTTATACTTTATGCTCTTTATTGAGTCGGGCAATTTCGTACATTGCTTCATCTGTTTCATATTGTGCTTTATCAAACATGTATTTAAACAATTGATCGAATTGCTCAAAATAAGTCGCTGCAGACGTATTGTCGAGAAGCTCTTTTGTAATAAAGTTTATATCTTTGAATTCAAGCTCAGTCATTAAAATATCTTTATAAATAGACGAGTTTTTAATATGTCTAAAATTCTTAATTTGTCCAATAAATATTAACTTAATATTTCTTTAACACGCCCTACTTCTCCCGATTGTAATCTCACTTTGATACCATGGGGATGATTAGATGAATTTGTTAATAAATCTTTTACGATCCCTTGGGTTAATTTTCCTGTTCTTTGGTCTTGTTTTAAAACAATTTTGACTTCCAGACCCGATTTTATATTTGCTCTTTGTGTTCCACTCATATTTATTCTCTTTAATTATTCTAAGTTTAATACTGCTTTTAGTGCTTTATATATCTGTAGTTTTGGCATGCTATTTGATTTTTTATCATGAAAAGGCGCAACCGCTAGTAATGGCATATTGAGCCTTTCTTTTAGAGATTCAATATTTTGTTGCTGCATTGCCATGTTTGGATCTATATGATTTGCTATCCAACCCACGCAATTGATACTCAGAGACTTCATATGTGCTTGAGTTAGTAAAGCATGATTTAAACAACCTAATTTTAAACCCACTACTAAAACAACGGGTATATTTTGTTCACACACCCAATCATATAAATATTCTTTATCATTTATAGGTAATGCCCAACCACCCGCTCCTTCGGTGAACAAATAGTCATCTTTTGTAATTTCATTGTTAATCAACGAATATGCTTTATTGATTCCTTCAACTGTAATTGTTTCATCTTCTATTTTTGATGCTATATGTGGTGCAATAGCTTGTTCATAGATATATGGGTTTATAAGCTTGTACTGTACCGAAACATTACCACTTTCTAACAGTGTTAGAGCATCTTCATTTACAAGTTCGCCAAAGGCATATTCAGCCCCTGCTGCAATAGGTTTGAATCCCAGCACTTTATGTTTTTGTTTTTTGACAAATTTCATCAATAAGCTTGTAATAAATGTTTTACCTACATCTGTATCTGTACCTGTAATAAAATAGCGATTCATTAAATTCATTCTCAATTCTTTATTTTGTTTTTTCTAATGTTAAATATGCAACTTGATAACTCACATCAAACTTTGCTTCACTCTTCGGATAAGCATTTAGTAAGATTTTTAACTGGTTTTTCCCCATTAAACCTTTATTCATTTTTTTTTGTACCATATTAGATGCGCCTATCTGTTTGATAGATTTAATCGCTGATAAAGGATCTGAGAAATGATCTTGATGGCAGTTTAAATCATAACTTTTAAGTTTAAACTTCGCTTGTTCAATATATTTGAGCAAATCTCTGGGTTTAACGAAATCATTTATATGTTTTTCTTTATCTACAGCTTGCCATGCCTGTGCAATTTCTTTTAAAGTACCATCACAGACAATTGTTAAATAGAACTTTGCCCCAGGCTTTAAAATCTGATGAATATTTTTAAGCAACTTAGGCAGGTTTTGTGACCATTGAGTGGCAAAATTACTAAATATGGCATCAAAGCTATTATCTTTAAAAGGTAAACAATCCATATCCGCACACACTTTAAATGTACCTTTGCCATTAATCGTATTAATTTTATCTAACATAGAAATGCTTAAATCGAGAGATACCACTTCAGAATACTTTTGAGATAAAGCGAATGTATTAACACCTGGACCAGCTCCTATATCTAAACATCTACCAGAGTTATTATCTACAATGTGATCTAATAATATTTTTGCACTTTGACTTTGCACACAAGCATGTTCTTTATATTTAAGTGCGGCTTGTGAAAATTTTATTTGTGTTGCAATTTTACACTGTTGCTCTGGGTTTACTAAACTCATAAATTATTTTCAAATACTCTAACAAGTGCATCTATTAAACATGCTATATCACTTTCACTATGCGCTGCTGTAATTGTTATTCTTAATCTAGCTGTATTTTTTGGCACCGTTGGAGGCCTTATTGCGGTCAACCAAATTTTTTTTTGTTTCATTTGATTTGATATATCTAATGCTAATTGTGGATCTTTAACAATAATGGGTTGTATTGGAGTACCTGAATCAAGTAGCTGTACATCAAATTGAGCACAGTTCTTTTTAAAACTTATTTTGAATAAATTTATATTATGTCTAAGTTTATTTCTTTGGGTATTTGCATTAACGACTTCAGTAATTGCATCTTGCGTAACTTTTGCCATAAAAGGAGACATGGCTGTTGAAAAAATATATTCTCTGTTAAATTGCAATAAGTAATCTTTTACCTCATTGCAACACAAAATACAGGCTCCAGAACTGGCAACAGCTTTGCCAAAGGTTAATATTAATAATTCGGGCTTTATTTCTTCACAACTTCCTAAACCAGTATTACCACAAATCCCAAAACCATGCGCATCATCTACCATTAACCAAGCATTATATTTATGAGCTAAGCTCTTCAATTTAGATACGGGCGCTTTATCACCATCCATAGAAAAAACACCTTCAGTCACAATTAATTTATGACGACTATCTGATTTCTCTAATCTTGTAGTTAAGTGTTCTAAATCGTTATGTCTAAAACGTGACATTTTTGCCTTACTAGCTAAACCACCATCAATCAAACTTGCATGATTTAATTTATCTTGAAAAATTTCGGTATCGCTATTACTCATTAAGGTTTTTAATACACTTGCATTAGCACTAAAACCACTACTAAACAGTAAACACGATTCATAACCCATTAACTTTGATAAATAGTTTTCGAGATCTACATGTTCTTGATGAAAGCCCGTTACTAAAGCAGAACTCGTACTTCCCTGTTTAGTATTGCTATCAAGCTTAGTACAGCTGGCATTAACAGATAAATAATCATTACTGGCAAAATTAAGATATTGCTTGTTTTCTATTTCAATAAAACGCTCACTACTCGTTTGAATAACGAAACGTTGTCGGAACAATGATTGTTTTTTTCGCTGATTGATTTGCTCAGATAAGTACTCAAAAGCCATAATAAACCTTAAACGCCTTAAACATAATAAAGAGGTGTAAGCGTTACCCTAATCTCTCTTTATGCTTTAGTTCAATTATGCAGGATAAAACAAATGTTCTGTTGCTTTATCATCTATTGCTTTACTAATTGTGGCTTCATGCGCTTCATCAGAACAACCATGTCTTTGCTCTGGTTTTATACCTAGTTTTCTTAAAAGTTCCATATCAGTATCTGCAGCAGGGTTTTCTGTTGTTAATAATTTAGCGCCATAGAAAATAGAGTTTGCCCCCGCAAAGAAACACATAGATTGCATTTGAGGATTCATTTCTGTACGACCGGCAGATAAACGTACATAACTAAGTGGCATCATAATGCGTGCAGCTGCAATTGTACGAATAAATTCAAAATCATCTAAATCGTCGACATTCTCCAGCGGTGTGCCTTTTACTTTTACCAACATGTTAATTGGCACACTTTCAGGTTGTTTTTCAAGGTTAGCTAACTGCATTAACAAACCATATCTATCATGGGCTTTTTCGCCCATACCAACAATACCACCTGAACACACTTTCATTCCTGCATCACGAACGTGATCAATAGTGTTTAATCTATCTTGGAATGTACGAGTGGTAATGATTTTATCGTAATAATCTTCTGAAGTATCTAAATTATGATTATAATAATCTAATCCTGCTTCGCGTAGAGTATGTGCCTTTTCGTTTGTAAGCATACCTAACGTCATACAGGTTTCTAGACCGAGTTCTTTTACTTCTTTAACCATTTTTTCAATATAAGGCATATCTCTATCTTTAGGATCTGACCAAGCAGCCCCCATACAAAAACGTGTTGCGCCTTTGTTTTTCGCAATTTTAGCTTGTTCAACAACTTTTTCAACTTCTAACAGTCTTTCTTTTTCTAAGGCTGTTTTATGGCGAGCTGACTGTGGGCAGTACGCACAATCTTCAGGGCACGCACCTGTTTTGATAGATAATAAAGTTGATATTTGAACTTCATTTTGTTTGAAATTAGCACGGTGAACCGTCGCTGCTTGAAATAATAAATCGTTAAATGGCATTTCAAACAATTCTTTTACTTGTTGATGCGTCCAGTCGTGACGTACTTGCATATTATTCTCTTTTTATATTTGTCTCACTACATACTGATGGGTTAGTCTACGGAGCAAAGATTGATTGTCAACATTAAAAAAAAATGCAAGGTTAACAAGTGAATAATAAACAATCGCAAATTTCAGTTGATTTAGAATTTGATAAAAAGCATATTTGGCACCCATATACTTCAATGACAGCGCCCTTGCCTGTTTATCCTGTTGTATCAGCTAATAAAAATATCATTACTTTAGAATCAGGAGAGAATCTTATTGATGGTATGGCTTCTTGGTGGAGTGCAATACATGGGTATAATCATCCTGTATTGAACGAAGCACTTACCAATCAAATATCTCAAATGAGTCACATCATGTTTGGTGGCATTACGCATGCTCCCGCTGTGAATTTATGTAAGAAGTTAATTGAAATAACACCCGAACAGCTAACTAAAGTGTTTTTAGCTGATAGCGGTTCTGTCGCTGTAGAAGTAGCTATAAAGATGGCCCTGCAGTACTGGCAAAGCCAAAATATTAAAAATAAAACAAAACTAATGACTGTTACAAAAGGTTATCACGGAGATACCTTCGCAGCTATGAGCATATGTGATCCTATCAACTCCATGCATGCTCTTTATCAAGATTTTTTACCTCAACATATTTTTGCACCTGCACCAATTTCTAGTTTTGATGCTGAATTTGATGCAAATGAACTAAATATTCTAGAAAATTACTTTATTGCACATCATGAAAATGTTGCTGCTTTTATTATAGAACCCATAGTGCAAAATGCTGGCGGTATGAACTTTTATCACCCTGATTACCTTGCAGGATTGAGTGAACTATGTGATAAATATAATGTTTTATTAATTTGTGACGAAATTGCAACTGGTTTTGGTCGTACCGGTAAAATGTTTGCGGTAGAACATGCAAAAATTACTCCTGATATTATGTGTATAGGTAAAGCAATCACAGGTGGTTATATGACACTTTCAGCTACCCTTACCAGTGATAAAATAGCAAAAGGGATTAGTGAAGGTGCAGCAGGAGTCATGATGCATGGTCCTACATTTATGGGAAACCCACTTGCTTGCTCTGTAGCATGTGCCAGTATAGATTTATTGTTAGCATCTAATTGGCAAAATACTGTTCAGGATTTAAACGCTTGGTTAACTCAATTTTTAGCGCCTTGTAATGATTTAGAGCAAGTTGAAAATGTTCGTATTTTGGGTGCTATCGGTGTTGTTGAAATAGACAAGGTTGTAGATGTTGCGCAATTTCAAAAAAAATGTATTGAACAAGGTGTTTGGATCAGACCCTATGGTAAATTGATATATCTTATGCCACCTTATATCACACCTAAAAATGATATCAAAAAGTTAGCCGATGTTATTTATTCTATTTTAGATATATAAACCTTTGTAACACTCAATAATATTCGAGAGAAAGTTTTGAGTGTTTTTCTCTGTTTTGGTACACCAAATAAAAACTTATTTATAAAATCATGACTAAAATAAAGCCAATACAAACTAACAACAGCATAAATAAATTATACCTTTGTGCATCATGCCGCCTTCTATTTCTAACTCGCCCAATAACCATGGCTAAAATCGATATAAAGGAACATGTATATAGCAAAAATAATAAAATATCTTTTGGATTTGATAACCAAGCTTTTCTGACCGACAAACCAAAATACCTCACAATTCCATATTCAATTTCAGGGCGAGCGAAATGAAACATCACCAATGCAGCAATGAAAATAAACCAAGATAAAATATTTAACCCAAATACAAATTTC
This sequence comes from Pseudoalteromonas sp. NBT06-2, assembly GCF_002276045.1. Lineage (GTDB taxonomy): Bacteria > Pseudomonadota > Gammaproteobacteria > Enterobacterales > Alteromonadaceae > Pseudoalteromonas. Next base: position 22,156 of record NZ_NQMR01000072.1, read on the forward strand.
AACAGTAAGTCGGGCTTATTACTACGTTTTATTTGCAATGAATAAATCTCTCTTTTAAATTTAATTTAATATATCAATATATAATGCAATAAAATACTGATTTAAATAGCCCAATACACTTTTTTTATTTCTGTTACACAGGTAATATAGCTGCCTGAAAAATTAAAATTATATTTACATCTGTATTGTTTATACAAAAATACATTGCAGAATCATTGGAGTGAAAATGAGCCACACAGCTATCACAGCATTATTAGCAGGCAAAGTAGAAGCCGAATCTATGGTTACAGTTAAAGGCTGGATCCGTACACGTCGTGATTCTAAAGCCGGAATCTCTTTCTTAGCCGTTCATGACGGTTCTTGTTTTGATCCTATCCAAGCTGTGGTTCCTAATTCACTTAATAATTATGAAGAAATCACACGTTTAACAGCAGGTTGCTCTGTAGAAGTTACAGGTACTTTAGTTAAATCACAAGGTAAAGGTCAGTCTTTTGAAATTCAAGCCGACACCGTAAACATTGTTGGTTGGATAGATAACCCAGATACTTACCCAATGTCAGCAAAGCGTCATAGTATTGAATATTTACGTGAACATGCACATCTTCGCCCTCGTACTAATATGATTGGTGCTGTAACGCGTGTTCGTAACTGTTTAGCACAAGCGATTCATCGCTTTTACAATGACCGCGGTTTTGTTTGGATCAGCACACCAATCATCACAGCAAGTGACTGTGAAGGTGCGGGTGAAATGTTTAAAGTATCTACTCTAGATATGGAAAACTTACCCCGTACTGATAAAGGTGACGTTGATTACACTGAAGATTTCTTTGGTAAAGAGGCCTTCCTAACAGTCTCAGGACAATTAAATGGCGAAACTTACTGTTCAGCCATGTCCAATATTTATACTTTTGGCCCGACATTTAGAGCCGAAAATTCAAATACTTCTCGACACTTAGCTGAGTTCTGGATGGTCGAACCTGAAGTTGCTTTTGCTGATTTAGAAGATATCGCAAAACTAGCTGAAGATATGCTTAAGTATGTATTCAAAGCAGTTCTCGATGAACGTCGTGATGACATGGAGTTCTTTGCACAACGCGTAGAGAAATCGGCGATTGAACGTTTAGAAAATTTTGTTGATAAAGACTTTGCTCAAGTTGATTACACTGAAGCAGTAGAAATACTAAAAGCCTGTGGTAAAAAATTCGACTATGCTGTTGAATGGGGCGTAGACTTACAATCTGAGCATGAGCGTTACTTAGCAGAAGTACACTTTAATGCTCCTGTCGTTATCAAAAATTATCCTAAAGATATTAAAGCCTTCTACATGCGTGCAAATGAAGATGGTAAAACAGTTGCTGCGATGGATGTTGTTGCACCTGGTATTGGTGAAATCATTGGTGGTGCGCAACGCGAAGAACGCTTAGATGTACTTGATGCTCGCCTTGAAGAAATGGGGTTAGATAAAGACGATTACAGTTGGTACCGTGATTTACGTAAATACGGAACTGTCCCTCATTCTGGCTTTGGTTTAGGTTTTGAGCGTTTAGTTGCTTATGTAACTGGTATGGGTAATGTACGTGATGTAATTGCATTTCCTCGCACAAAAGGTAATGCAACTTACTAAATAACTTCCTAAAATATACCAGTGAGTTATACGCTAACTGGTATATCCTATTTAGTTTCACCTTTTCTTATCTAAATAATGCATAAATCATAAACTCATTCGCTAGCTAGATTTAATCTCTCTTGATATGATCAACTTATAAATTTTTTTGAAAAATATCTCATGGAAACCTATCAAATTAGTCCGATTGGAACTATACGTTCACCTTATAAACAAAAATTTGCAATTCCTCGTCAACCACGATTAATACCTGAGGCACGCGCGCAGTTAGAGTTTTCAGGTGAATTTAAGCGTGAAGAATTTATTCGTGGACTAGTAGATTTTAGTCATATCTGGTTATTATTTAGGTTTCATGGAACCGCCGACAAAGGCTGGTCGCCTTTAGTACGCCCTCCTAGATTAGGTGGTAATGCAAAAAAGGGCGTTTTTGCGACTCGTGCGACCTTTAGACCTAATGCTATTGGGATGAGTGCTGTAAAACTAGAAGATATTTGTTACATAAATGGCAAACTCTGGCTTGAACTTTCTGGTATTGACTTATTAGATGGCACACCCATCATTGATATTAAGCCTTACTTACCTTACTCAGATAGTATACCAGAAGCCATTGCAGGATTTGCAGATACCCGATCAGAAACTGAACTTGAAGTGTATTTTAGCGAACAAGCAACTGAATTTTGCATCAAGCAACAAAAAAAATTTCCAGATTTACATCAATTTATTGCAAAGGTTTTAAAACAAGACCCTAGACCTGCATATAAAAAGAGTAAAGGTGGCATACAAAACTATGGCATGTGCCTTTATGATTTTAATATAAAGTGGAAAATTGAGAATAATATTAATACCGTGCTAGAAATTAGTCACCAATAGATAACTTAAGCTTTTTTGAAGCCCTAAGCACTGCTACACTAGTGCACTTAATGAATTAAAAAATTTAATACCCCAATATATAACGGAAAAAACATGCGTACCAGTCAATATATACTCGCGACACTAAAAGAAACGCCTGCTGATGCTGAGATCATCAGTCACCAACTAATGCTAAGAGCTGGCATGATTCGACGTCTAGCATCGGGTTTATATACTTGGTTACCCACAGGTTTACGTGTTTTACGTAAAGTTGAAAACATTGTTCGCGAAGAAATGAACAAAGCGGGTGCAATCGAAATGTTGATGCCTGTGATCCAACCTGCTGATTTATGGCGTGAATCAGGTCGTTTTGATGAGTTTGGCCCTGAATTACTTCGTATTAAAGACCGTCATAATCGTGAATTTGCATTGGGCCCGACACATGAAGAAGTGATCACTGATTTTGTACGTAAAGAAATTAAAAGCTATAAACAGTTACCTCTGGCTTTATATCAAGTGCAAACGAAAGTACGTGATGAAGTTCGTCCTCGCTTTGGTGTAATGCGCGCACGTGAATTCTCGATGAAGGATGCATATTCATTTCACTTAAGTGATGAGTGTTTAAATGCAACTTATCAAAAAATGCATGCTGCATACTGTAATATCTTCAAACGAATGAATTTAGAATTCCGTCCAGTTATCGCAGATACGGGTTCTATTGGTGGCAGTGTTTCACATGAATTTCATGTACTAGCTGAATCTGGTGAAGATGCAATTGCATTTAGTTCACAAAGTGGTTATGCAGCAAACATAGAAAAAGCAGAAGCTATTACGACTGATACTCGTCCAGAACCGTCAAAAGAATTAAATACTTTTAATACACCTGAAGCAAAAACAATTGCAGAATTAAAAGAAAAACATGGTGTTAAACCACATAAAGGCGTTAAAACATTAATTGCTTATGGTACAGCTGATGATGAAGGTAAGCGTGGATTAGTTGCATTTATAGTGCGTGGCGATCATGAGCTGAACGAATTAAAAGCACAAAAACTTGAGTTAGTTGATAGCCCATTCGAACTTGCAAAAGAGGATGATATTATTAGCACAATAGGTGCAACACCTGGCTCTTTAGGTCCTGTAGGCCTTGAAATACCGATTATTGTTGACAGCAGTGCAGCTGTTATGGCTGACTTTGTGGCTGGTGCAAATAAAAACCAAGTACATTATAGTGGTATTAATTGGGATAGAGATGTCACTGATTACACCATTGCTGATATTCGTAATGTTGTTGAAGGTGATCCAAGCCCATGTGGGGAAGGTATAGTTAATATCAAACGTGGCATTGAAGTAGGTCATATCTTCCAGTTAGGTACTAAATATTCTGAAACGATGAATGCTGGTGTTTTAAATGAGTTAGGTAAAAACCAAGCTATGGCTATGGGTTGTTACGGTATTGGCGTTTCTCGTATTGTAGCCGCTGCAATTGAGCAAAACAACGATAAATACGGTATAATCTGGCCTGAAGCGCTTGCGCCTTTTCAATTAGCAATCGTACCGATGAATATGCATAAATCTCATCGTATTCCAGATATCGCAAATGGTATATACGACAAACTTACTCAAGCGGGTATTGAAGTTTTATTTGACGATAGAAAAGAACGCCCTGGTGTAATGTTTAATGATATGGAACTAATGGGTATTCCATATACATTAGTAATAGGAGAGCGTAACCTTGATGAAAACAAGGTTGAATTGAAAAATCGTCGTACTGGCGAAAAGACGATGCTTGAATTAGATACAATTATCGAAAATTTAAAAGTGCTATTTAACAAATAATGCTTAAATAACAAACTTTCACAATAAAAACCCCAATAAAATTTGGGGTTTTTTATTAATTAAATTTTTAATAGACTTTATACATTATCAATTTTATGATTTGATAAACTAATTAACTTCTAATCTATATGACATTACAAAACAAACATGATTTATATCAACAATTAAAAGTTAATTTTGAAAAGCAAATAAATGAGCCTTTTGATGATTGGTCTTCTTTTTCTGATAATTTCAAACATAAAATACTCAACCAAAATCAACACTGGATAAATGCTGGAGATGTTTGTAAAGATATTGGTTTTATTCTAAATGGTCTGATACGTGTTTATTATATTGATAGTAATGGAAATGAAGTAAATCAGCATTTTTATCAAGCCAATGAAGCCTTAGCTCCTATTAGCGCATTAATCTCAGCCCAACCATGTGAATATTATATTCAAGCCCTTGAGCCTGTTGATTTAATACTCTTAAATTATAACGACTTAAAGAGTTTAACCTGTGATAAAAACCAATGGTTACAGCTAGAGGTTAAGTTATTACAAACAGTATTTATTAAAAATGCAAAACGTGAAGCACAATTGTTATTAGGCAACGCAGAACAAAGGTATAAATGGTTTATTAAAGAATTTCCGGAACTTAATGAAAAATTGCCTCAGTACCATATAGCCTCTTTTTTAGGTATAACTCCAGTCTCGTTATCAAGATTAAAAAATAAAATTGATTAAAAAAACAAACAACTACTCGTTAATCATGAATACCCGAATTAAAGTTACAGAGGAGTTAAAGCCATAAACAAAGATGCTCTTACCCCACAATTTAGATTTATCATCCGTTATATATACCCAAGCCACTTCAAGATGTGAGGTTCAGGACTGCTGAGCAATTCATGATCTAGGCGCATCTTTGTATTAATGGTTACTCCCTTAAAAAAAGATGGGACAACGAGCATGATTTGCTCAGAAGTCCCTGTAAGGTTGGTTTAGAAATACTTTATGCAGCGTTATTGATTTTGAAAAGGGAATAACCATGTTTTTCAATCAATGCCTTTCCTAAAGTATTTCTAATTCCAACTGAATCCTGCATCTTGAAGTGGTTTGGGTATAATCGCTTTATTAATATCAATAGCAAAATTTAAAACCAACAATAAGCTCTATTTCACTAACTTATATATTTGTAATTTTAAAATAACCTTGAGTTAAAAGTTACTATATTAAAACCTATAATAAAAGTAATACTGCATAAAAGTCTGAAAACCAAACCCATGCTTTTTTAGCTTCATTTAAATGAAGAAAATTAAGTTGCCGCAATAGAAAGCGAGGCTTAACTTCTTCTATGATAATAAGATTTTCTTCTGGTATAACTAATAAAGTTTTATCTTGAATAAATAATTTAAGTGTATTTTTATCTTGCCAAAAGCGTGCTTTTATTATTCCGTCCTCATTAAGCTCCGCTAATAAGTTAGATTCAAAATTTGTTTGCTTCATTTTTATTTCTAAAAATTTAATTGACTTTTTTTTAGTCAACTATCGTTACTCCTGTTGGTGAAAAGCGATAGAAAGTCATTGGTTTTTCAACTGTAGGTTTATCTTGCCTCTCTAACCTAATATTTGTTTGCTCTAAAGTCATTTCAATAGCTTTCAATGTACCGGTTGCATATACAGTCTTACCCATAGCTGTCATTGGGAAAACCATTTCACCATCAGGAACCTTAATTGTTAATGTGTCATATGATTTATCTGTAGCTAACTGCATCCAACAACCACGCTTTTGACAGACCTTGACCACTGTTCCTGTTATTGTGGTTGGATTTTTATAATAATTTTCAGGTTTTGTTAATATTGTAGATATAGAGGTTAACTTACTCATATCTGCTCCACCATTAATTTCTTTGCTATAAACATGACTTGTAAATATCAATGAGCAACCGATAATTAAACTCAACTTAAAACAGTTTCCCATTTTTTCCCCTACCTTTTTAGATGTTTCGACATTCAACTGATTAAAATAAACACTGTGTTTTATTTACAATAAACTTACAAGTCATTGTTTTAGATAATTATAAATTCGTTATATTAAATCGACATTTGTTATTGCCTTTTAATATTAGAAGATTTACTCTAGCGTCGCAACTCAAAAATACAATTAATTCTCATTATCATTTAAATGGATTATTATGAAACTTATACGTAGCTCATTATTTATTTCAGTGTTTTTAGCAATACATACTCCCGTTTTAGCAAAAGATAAAAGTACATCAAAGCAACAAGTTGATGATCATATTGAAGTATTTGGCCATAAACTTTCAATTTTAAACAGAGATGTGGCTTCATCTATATCCTCAATAACAGATGAAACGATACAAAGGAATCAAGAATCCGAATTAAGTCAGGTACTGCGTGAGTTACCAGGAATTGAGTTAAACGGTAGTGTCTCTCCGCTATCTTCACAGCCCTCTATTCGAGGTCTATATGGGGAACGTATTCATATATCTATTGATAATGTTAAACGTAAAACTGATTCTGATGGTACAAGTAATATAGCGACTATCAATAGCTTAAGCTTAGATCCTTCGCAAGTAAAACAAGTACATATTTTACGAGGTGCTGATTCTCTAACGGTAGGTTCAGGGGCTATTGGCGGTAGTATTCGGTTAGTAACTAAAGATGCGAGTGATTATTTAAGTAATAAAAATGGATTTGGAGGACGAGCACAAGTTTTACATCAATCAGTCTCTGATTCAAACAGTATTTCAACCTCGCTATTTAATTTAAATGATATAAGCGATATGGTACTAAATGTCAGTAAAGTCTCTTTTTCAGATGTTGATGTTATCCCAAATACTTCGCAAGATTCTGAAGACACACCTATACAAGATTCAGCTAGGTTGACAAAAATTAAAAATAACGCTTATCGCACTAATTTAACATTAAAAAATACTTGGTATTTTATGCCTGAACATAGTTTACAAACTAAATTTGATTGGGCAGAAACACAATCAAAAGATCAACCTTATCGTCAGAATCAGAGCTATGGTATTCATTACCCGACTTTATCAGAAGACTATAGCAATGAATATGTAGAGTTTATGAGTAATTATGTATATCAACCGAATAATGATTTTATCGATTTTGACCTACAATTAGTTTATTCAGATAAAAACTATGAAAAAAATACTGTTGGTTATATTTTAAGAGGTGAAAACAAAAGAGACTTTACAAACTTGAGTAAGGGCAGCACTGAACGGTATAATATTCGTTTAGCTAATTTATCGCAATTTAGCGGATTAATAGACCATCAATTAGCAATTGAAGTTAACTATGAAAATGAAAGTTTTAAACAATCCGACGCTTCAAGCTCTGAAATATCAACATTTTATGGCAACAGTAAATCACAAAATGTTTCTTTATCAGTTATAGAACAGGCCAATTTTTATGATGAACAGATACTTGTAACAGCAGGACTACGTTATGATACTTTTAAACGTAGTAATAGTACTTATAGTGATTACGATAGTAATACAGATGGTGAACTTTCAAATGAACTAGGTGTAACCTTTAAAGCATCTAAAAACATTAATATTTATATTAAATATGCGGAGGCATTTCGAGCACCTTCTGTTCAAGAATTATACAAAAAAGATGGTTGGCGCTGTCATATTGGGGGGAAAATTTGTTACCAGGAGCCGCAGCCTAATTTAAAACCTGAAACATCTGAAAATTTTGAAACAGGCTTTGGCCTTTTTTGGCAGGATATCGATTTTGCTGATAGCTTAACTTTAAAAGTTATATATTTTAATAATAAAATTGATAACTTTATTGATAACGTTCCATTTATGTATTACATAGATGGAAATGGAGTTAAAAAGCAAGGTTCACCAGGCCCTGAACCATCTAATGGCGTGCCTGTTGCGACTCATCGTGATTACAGCGCTAAAAATATAGGACGCTTAGAGAGTAATGGGTGGGAGGCTGAACTAAGTTATACATTTGGGAAATTGGATACATATCTGGGTTATTCTGAAATTGATATGAATGCTTATGGTATGCCTAATTTTTACCTAGGAACAATTGATCATAATAAACAACCTTATACTGAAGCACCTGCCAATAAATTAAGCCTAAATTTAAATTACCAGTTATTTGATAACTTAAATTTAGGTGCTCAGATGCTTAGTTATAATGAACAAAAAAGATTGCCTGACCAATATTTAAATGCCGGTTATGGCACTAATAACTATAAGGTTTATAGTTTAAATGCAAGCTATAAAGCACATGATTTTCTATCTGGTTTGAATATCAATATTGGAGTTGATAATTTGACAAATGAGAGATACTTACGTGCTCCAGCTAGCGAGTCGAGTGATATTAGTGAACTAGGTCGAAACTACAAAATAACTTTAGGATACCAATTTTAGCTTTGTATGATTTATTAGGGAGCCATAGTGCTCCCATTTTTATATGAGAATAAAATACCCATACAAATTAAATGACAGCAGCTAATCTAACACCTTGATCAATTGCTCGTTTTGCATCAAGTTCAGCAGCTTCATATGCACCGCCAATTAAGTGATATGGTTTAGTTAAACCATTTGTCAATTCATTAAGAGGTTCTTGTCCTGCACACAGAATAATATTATCAACTTCTAATAACGCTTCTTTACCATCAACTGATATGTGTAAACCTGAGTCATCAATTTTTAAATATTCACAAGATGACAGCATTTTAACCCCTTTTTTATTGAGCCCACTACGATGGATCCAGCCTGTTGTTTTACCAAGACCAGCACCTACTTTTGTTGCTTTACGTTGCAATAGGTAAACCTCTCTGGGAGAAGCGACTAATTGCTTTTCAATACCTTCAATACCGCCTCTTGCTTTCAATGACATATCAACACCCCACTGCGACATAAAAGCAGGTATATTTTGACTTGTTGATTCACCTTGATGACATAAAAACTCACTGACATCAAAACCGATACCTCCAGCACCTATAACAGCAACTTTTTTCCCCACTTCTTTTTTATGTTTTAATACATCTAAGTAATTTAAAACCTTAGGATGATCTATTCCTTTAATATTAATTTTTCTTGGTACTATGCCTGTTGCAAGAATAATTTCATCAAAACTGTCATTATTTAAATCCGCTACATTTACTTTTTCATTCAAACGTAAGTTCACATCATATGCTTTAATTTGTGAATCAAAATAACGGATCGTTTCGTTAAACTCTTCTTTACCTGGAACTTGTTTTGCAACATTAAATTGCCCGCCAATTTTAGAGTCTGCATCAATTAAAGTTACTTTGTGACCTCGTTTTGCAGCCGTAGTTGCAAATGCTAAGCCCGCAGGGCCTGCACCTATTACAGCTAAGTGTTTTTTATTGTGCGTATCTTCTATTTTTATTTCTGATTCATGACAAGCTCTTGGATTAACTAAACAGCTCGTCATTTTTCCATTAAAAACATGATCTAAACATGCTTGATTACAACCTATACAGGTATTGATCTGTTCAGATAATCCTAATTCTGCTTTTTCAACAAACTTAGAGTCTGCTAAAAAAGGCCTCGCCATAGAAATCAAATCCGCATCACCACGATCAAGTACTTTTTCTGCAACATCAGGCATATTAATACGATTTGATGTAATTAATGGAATTGATAGTTCTTTTTTAAATTTAGCAGTCACCCAAGTAAACGCAGCTCTCGGTACTTTTGTCGCGATCGTTGGTACTCTTGCCTCATGCCAACCAATTCCCGTATTTATTAGTGTAGCCCCTGCCGCTTCGATAGCTTTACCCAATTGAACGACTTCTTCAAAAGTACTTCCGCCTTCAACTAAATCTAACATCGATAAGCGATATATAATAATAAATTCATCGCCCACTGCTTCTCTTGTTCTTTTAACAACATCAACAGCAAGTTTCATTCTATTTTCATAACTTCCTCCCCACTTGTCTTCTCGTTGATTGGTTCTTTTAACTAAGAATTGATTTATGAAATAACCTTCAGAACCCATGATTTCAACACCGTCATATCCGCCAACTTGTGCATAATGAGCCATTTTAACAATATCCGAGATTTGTTTTTCAATTCCATTATGATCAAGTGCTTTAGGTATAAATGGATTAATAGGAGCTTGTATTGCTGAAGGTGCGACTAAAGTTTTGTTAAACGCATACCGGCCTGTATGTAATATTTGCATACATATTTTTGCACCTTCATTATGAACTGCATCAGTTATTATCTGATGTTTTAATGCTTCCTCATTTGTGCTAATTAAATTTGTATGAGGATGGGTTGCACCTTCAGCGTTGGGACCAAAACCACCAGTTACAATTAATGCAACCCCACCCTTAGCTCTTTCAGCAAAAAATACAGCCATACGTTCTAGACCATTATGTTGTTCTTCTAAACCTGTATGCATTGAACCCATTATTATCCGATTTCTTAATTGGGTAAAACCTAAATCCAATGGTGTAAAAAGTTTTGGATAATGAGTATTAGACGGTGACATTCGACACTCCATATTTTTAGTTAATTGTGATTCTTAAATGCTAATACCAGTATCTCCCTATAGCTCACATGTGTCGTTATCATTTGATAACTTGACAATAATTAGATTCTTATTTCAATAAATCAGTGATTTAACTGTTAAAACATTACAGTTTTACAAAGCTGTACTATCTTTAAATATGTAAGCCCTTCTAGGGAATAGGTATAAAGTTCAATTTATTATTTGTAGGATGTTATATGGCTAGAATAATGATACTCGACGACGATTTAAATATTTTAGATTCATTAAAAAGACTATTGGCGAGAAAAAATCATCTACAAGTTGAATATTTTTCTGAACCAAATAAAGCATTAGAAAGAGCTGAAAGTGGGTTATTTGAGTTATTTATTTCTGATTATAATATGCCTTTAATGAATGGGGTCACGTTTCTTTCAAAAACAAAAGAAATCCATCCAAGATCACAACGTATTATTTTATCAGGATGTGCTGATTTAAATACGATTGTCAGTGCAGTAAATGACGCAGAAATATACCGTTTTATTAATAAACCTTGGCATAACCTTGAATTCATTACAGCCATTGAACAAGCATTGGAATATCATCGTGTTATTACCGAAAACCATTTTTTATCTGAGTTAGCGCGTGAAAACAACTTATTGCCTGAATAACAATCGGAAATAGTACACAAAAATGCACAAGTTTGCTTTTTATATAAAATAAACTTTTCAAACATTTTGCAAAATTGTTTACTTGCAGCTTGTTTTTCTTAGAATCAACCACCATCTAAAAAATAATAAATAAATTTATATTTAAAGTATCTGGAATATTTTCATGACATCAAAACATAGTAAATTACTTATCTTAGGTTCAGGCCCTGCGGGTTACACTGCAGCTGTTTATGCAGCAAGAGCAAATTTAAACCCAGTTTTAATTACTGGCATGCAACAAGGTGGTCAATTAACTACGACGACTGAAGTTGAAAACTGGCCTGGTGGTAGTGCAGATATGACTGGTCCAGGTTTAATGGAGCAAATGAAAGAACATGCTGAGCGTTTTGAAACAGAAATTATTTTTGATCATATTAATACTGTAGATGTTAAAAGTCGCCCATTTACTCTAACGGGTGATTCTGGTACTTATACATGTGATGCGTTAATTATTGCAACAGGTGCCTCAGCTAAGTATTTAGGCATGGAATCTGAAGAAGCATTTAAAGGCCGTGGTGTATCTGCATGTGCTACGTGTGACGGTTTCTTTTATCGTAACCAAGAGGTCGCAGTAGTTGGTGGTGGTAATACTGCTGTTGAAGAAGCGCTTTATCTTTCTAACATCGCTTCAAAAGTACATTTAGTTCACCGCAGAGACACTTTTAGAAGTGAAAAAATCCTAATCGACCGTTTAATGGAAAAAGTTAAAAACGGAAATGTTGTATTACATACGGATAACACGCTTGATGAAGTATTAGGTGATGATATGGGCGTAACAGGTGTTCGTCTTAAATCAACTAAATCAAACGATACTATAGAACTTGCTGTAATGGGAGTATTTATTGCGATTGGCCATAAACCTAATACAGATATGTTTATTGGTCAGTTAGATATGAACGATGGCTACTTAGCTGTTCAAACCGGTTCTCACGGTAATGCAACACAAACAAGTGTAGAGGGTATATATGCCGCAGGTGATGTTTCTGATCATATCTACCGTCAAGCAATTACATCTGCGGGTACGGGTTGTATGGCTGCTCTGGATGCTGAAAAGTATTTAGACAACCTTTAATTATTTATTAATTTTATAAAAGCCGAACATCTTTTTAAATGTTCGGCTTTTTTATTTGAAAAGTCATGTCTAAACAAATTTATCAATTAGGCCCTGTTCAATATGGATTTCCAGATCCAAAATTAGCGTTAGATGAACCAGACGGTTTATTAGCCTTTGGTGGCGACTTAACGATTCAAAGACTTAAGCTTGCCTACAAATCGGGAATTTTCCCTTGGTTTAGTGAAGATGAACCTATTATGTGGTGGTCACCGTCTACACGTGCGGTAATTGAGCTATCTGATTTTCATATAAGCAAAAGCCTCAAAAAATATCAGCAAAAAAATAACTTTAAAATCAGCATCAATACACAATTTAAATCGGTTATTGACGGATGTCAGCAACAGCGTATAAATGAAGAAGGTACTTGGATCACAGATGACATGAAACAAGCTTATTTAGCGCTCCACACATTAGAAATTGCACACAGTATTGAAGTGAGTTTAAATGATAAACTTGTTGGTGGTTTGTATGGAATAATGCAAAATGGCGTATTTTGTGGTGAATCCATGTTCCATACTATGACAAATACATCAAAACTAGCCAGTTGGGCGTTAGTTAATTGGCTTAAACAGCATAATGCACACTTTATTGACTGTCAGCTAACTAACCCATACTTAACCTCTCTTGGTGCAACAGAGCTCACAAGATGTGATTTTTTGACTAAGCTTAAATTAGCAAACAAGTTTAAAATGCCATCAGATATGTGGAAACCACAACAATTAGACAATATATATGAATAAACAGTTGCCAAGTAAATTAGGACTCAGTCAAAGTTTCCCTTGTAGTTATTTAGCCGATGAAGAAGAGCAGCTATTAGTTATACTCGAACCTTCTTGCTATTCCGAATTTGGTTATGAGCATTTATTATCTTTAGGGTTTCGTAGAAGTGGTGATCAAATATACCGGCCGCATTGTGCACCTTGTTTTAAATGTAAAGCAATACGCGTAGTCGTAAATAATTTTATACCTAGTCGCTCGCAAAAACGAAAAATCAAAAGTGCAAAAAAACAATTTACAGTAAAATACAGTAACTCTGCTTCTAGTGAGTATTATTCATTATATGAAAAATATATAAATCAACGTCATAGTGATAGCAGTATGTTTCCGGCGAATGAAAAACAATATAAAAGTTTTTTATTATGTACCTGGCTACCTATTACTTATATCGAACTTTATAAAGACGATAAACTGATAGCTGTTGCTGTAACAGATCAACTCTCAAATTCTTTATCCGCAATCTATACTTTTTTTGACCCTGAGTTTGAACAATTTAGTTTGGGCACAGTAATGGTGATTGAACAAATAAAATTAGCAAAAAAACAAAACAAGCTTTTTGTATATTTAGGCTATCAAATTGATGAATGTAAAAAGATGAATTACAAAAATCAGTTCAAAAACCATCAAATATTGGAATTTGACCGATGGATTAGTATTTAATTAACAAATATCACTTATCCTCCTTTACTTATCGTCTAGTTTTGGGCAAAATCTGCACCTTAAAATATTCTAGAGGTGATGCGCTTAAGATGGCGAAAGAAGACGTAATTGAAATGCAAGGTACAATCCTTGACACTTTACCAAATACTATGTTCAAAGTAGAGCTTGAGAATGGTCATGTTGTTATAGCTCATATTTCTGGCAAAATGCGTAAGAACTACATTCGTATACTGACAGGTGATAAAGTAACGGTTGAATTAACACCTTACGATCTATCAAAAGGACGTATCGTTTTCCGTGCCCGCTAAGCACCAGAAGAATCGAAAGTAAATTTTTGATAAAATAACAAGCTCAGTGAAAACTGAGCTTGTTTTTTTATAACATTGTAAAGCTAAGCCGGTGTTAATTCATTTTCAAATTCAAAATGCAACTTTTTAGCTTTCACTTTAATTTTCACTACTCCACCATCACTTAAAGATCCAAAAAGAATTTCGTTCGCTAACGGTTTTTTCAGTTTTTCTTGGATGATTCGTGCCATCGGCCTTGCACCCATTGTTTTATCATAACCTTCGATTGCTAACCATTGACGCGCTTGATCTGTCATCTCTAAACAAACTGATTTTTTATCTAGCTGTGTTTGCAGTTCCACAATAAATTTATCAACCACATGCAAAATAACTTCTTCGTCTAAGTGGTTAAACCAAATTATGTTGTCCAAGCGATTTCTAAACTCAGGAGAGAAAGTTTTATTAATTTCACTCATCGCATCAAAACTATGATCTTGCTGTTTAAAACCGATAGTAGAACGTGTTGTTTCAGTAACTCCCGCATTTGTGGTCATTACGACGACAACATTTCTGAAATCAGCTTTGCGACCATTATTATCCGTTAATGTACCGTGATCCATTACTTGTAATAAAATATTGTAAATATCGGAATGCGCTTTTTCAATTTCATCAAGCAAAATAACGCAATGGGGTTGCTTAATTACTGCTTCGGTCAATAAACCGCCTTGATCGAATCCAACATAGCCAGGAGGTGCACCTATTAATCGACTGATCGCATGACGTTCCACATATTCTGACATATCAAATCTAACAAGTTCAATTCCCATACATTTTGCAAGTTGCTTAGTTACTTCAGTTTTACCGACACCTGTCGGTCCTGCAAATAAAAAAGAACCTATCGGTTTATCTTCACTTGATAACCCTGAGCGTGATAAACGAATTGCAGATGTTAATGCATCAATTGACTCATCTTGGCCAAATACAAGCAGTTTCAAGTTACGGTCTAAATTTTTAAGTGTATCTTTGTCTGATGATGAAACACTTTGCTGTGGAATACGTGCCATTTTTGCAATAATTTGCTCAATATCAGCCACACCAATGGTTTTCTTACGTTTTGATACAGGAATTAACCTCTGACTAGCACCTGCCTCATCTATTACATCAATCGCTTTATCCGGCAACTGACGCTCATTTATATATTTAGCACTTAATTCTGCAGCAGCACGCAGCGCTTTTTGAGTATAACGAATTCCGTGATGTTGCTCGTATCTTTCTTTTAAACCATTTAATATTTTTGTTGTATCGGACACACTTGGTTCGAGTATATCTATTTTTTGAAAACGTCTTACAAGTGCACGATCTTTTTCAAATATATTTTTAAACTCACCGTAGGTTGTAGAACCCATGCAGCGTAATTTGCCACTGGATAACAATGGTTTAATTAAATTGGAAGCATCCATCACACCACCAGATGCAGCACCGGCACCGATAATAGTGTGAATTTCATCAATAAATAAAATAGCATCCGGTTCTTTTTGTAGTTGTTTTAATAAAGATTTAAAACGTTTTTCAAAATCCCCTCTATATTTTGTACCCGCTAGCAATGAGCCCATATCTAAAGAAAATACCACTGCATTATTAATAACATCAGGCACATCATCATTAACGATTCTATAAGCTAGACCTTCAGCTATTGCTGTTTTACCAACTCCTGCCTCACCTACTAATAACGGATTGTTTTTTTTACGACGACAGAGTACCTGCACAACACGCTCAACTTCAGAGTCTCGACCGATTAAAGGGTCTATACTGCCCTGCTCCGCTTCTTGATTTAAATTTGTTGTGAAGTTTTCAAGCATATTATTTTCATCATTAGGTGCTTCAATAGGCTCTTCTATCATTTCATCATTATTGATTTGTTCATCAGATGAATCCAATTTTGAAATACCATGCGAAATAAAATTCACAATATCCAGACGGCTAATATCACTTTTTTTCAATAAATAAACAGCTTGGCTTTCTTGCTCGCTAAAAATAGCGACAAGTACATTGGCACCTGTTACTTCATTTTTACCCGAAGATTGCACATGAAACACTGCTCTTTGCAATACACGTTGAAAGCCTAGTGTTGGTTGTGTTTCTCTATCTTGATCTATTTCAGGAATAAGCGGCGTTGTTTCATTAATAAACTCTGATAACGCTGTTTTTAATATCGCAGTGTCACCTCCGCATGCACCTAACGCTTCAGCCGCAGAAGGGTTATCGAGTAAGGCTAGTAATAAATGTTCGACAGTCATAAATTCATGGCGATGAGTCCGTGCTTCTCTAAAAGCTGAATTTAGTGTCATTTCAAGATCTTTATTTAGCATAGGCAACTCTCCTAAGATGGAAGATCAAACTTGTTCACATTGGCACAACAGAGGGTGTTCATTATCTCTGGCATACTTATTTACTTGTTCAACTCTTGTTTGGGCAATATCCGCTGAATAAATACCACAAATTGCTTTACCATCATAATGTACTTTCAACATAATTTCTGCTGCTTGATCGCTATTCATGTTGAAAAATTGTATTAAAACCTCAACTACAAAGTCCATCGGGGTAAAGTCATCATTATTTAAAATTACTTGATACTTACGTGGTGGTTGCAATTTTTGCTTTTCACTATCACGTACCGTATCAATCTCGTCAGCTTGTTTTAAACCACTCATAATTAAATATAGTCATTTCTCATGCAGTCAAGCAAACTTGATTGCAAAAAAGTGTAAAAAAAATAAACCTTTAAAAATTAATCAAAAAACTTGACTGTTTGACTAAATAAACTACAGTCAGAATTAAGTTTGGTTAATCAATAAACAGTTTAACCTGAAACTTCAAGATATATCATGTAAGTTCAATGAAAATATCCACTTACTAATAGCAGTTTAAGAATCATAAAATACTATTAGTAAGTATACATCAGCATTGTACAGGAACAACTTAATAACATTTATATATATTGACAACATAACATATAAATTCAATATAAATATTAATTAGTCAACTTATAGAAGGATTAGCAGTATGGCTTGCGGTAAAGTTAAATGGTTTAATAATGCAAAGGGTTTCGGATTTATTGTTGCAGATGATAAAGACGATGAAGATATATTTGCTCATTACTCAACAATTGTCATGGATGGATATAAAACACTTAAAGCAGGTCAAGATGTCACTTTTGAGTTGCAAGCAGGCCCTAAAGGGTTGCATGCAACAAATATAGCCCCTACAGATGATACTTTAACTTAAATTATCAAGATGTCAGGCTCTACATTATGGAGCCTTGTACTCCAATCTTTCTGTTTCCTCAATTATTAAAAAATTTAATAATTCTGTTCATATATACCCAAACCACTTCAAGATGCAGGATTCAGTTGGAATTAGAAATGCTTTAGGCAAGGTATTGATTGAAGAACATGGTTATTCCCTTTTCAAAATCAATAACGCTGCATAAAGTATTTATAAATCAACCTTACAGGGACATCTGAGCAAATCATGCTCGTTGCTCCATCTTTTTTTAAGGGAGTAACCATTAATGCAAAGATGCGCCTAGATCATGAATTGCTCAGCAGTCCTGAACCTCACATCTTGAAGTGGCTTGGGTATATCCTAGAGTAAAGTACGCGTATGAAATATTTTTATATTCACTGTAAATCCGTATAAGTTTACTGTAAATAAAGCGTTTCACTATCTTTATAAACTATTCTTTGCTATTTGTTTTATTTGACACTTTTTTGCTATACTACCCGGCGATAAATTATCTATTTAGGCGTTTAAAACGGAATAACCTAAATTTAGTATCCATGATTGCATTGTTGAAAATAGGCTTAAACGCCTTGGAATATTAGGAAATATGATGACTACAAAAACATCAAAAATCATTTACACAGAAACAGATGAAGCACCAGCGTTAGCAACACACTCATTGCTACCCATTATTCAAGCATTTGCTAATGCATCTGATGTTTCTGTTGAGACGCGTGATATCTCTTTAGCAGGCCGCGTAATTGCAAACTTTCCAGAATATTTAAATGAAGAGCAACGTATTGCTGATGCACTTACTGAACTAGGTGAATTAGCTAAGTCACCTGATGCAAATATCATTAAATTACCAAACATAAGTGCATCTGTACCACAATTAAAAGCAGTTATAGCTGAACTTCAATTGCAAGGGTATGCATTACCAGATTATCCTGAAAATGCAAACACTGAAGCCCTTGCAAAAATACAAGCAACGTATGATAAAATTAAAGGCAGTGCTGTAAACCCAGTTTTACGTGAGGGTAACTCTGACCGCCGAGCACCAGCTTCTGTAAAGCAGTATGCTCGTACAAACCCACATTCTATGGGTGTTTGGTCAAGTAATTCAAAATCTCATGTTGCAGCAATGAGTGAGGGAGATTTTTTTGGTTCTGAGCAATCTGTTACAGTTGAAAAAGCAACAGATACACGTATTGAACATGTCGCACAAGATGGTTCAATCACTGTGTTAAAAGCAAGCCAACCCATATTAGATGGCGAAGTAATTGATGCTTCAAGATTAAGTGTTGCACAATTACGTGACTTTTTAGAAACACAAATGGCTGAAGCGAAAGAGCAAGGTGTTTTATTCTCGCTACACCTAAAAGCAACTATGATGAAAGTATCTGATCCCATCATCTTTGGCCACGTTGTAACTGTTTACTATAAAGATGTTTTTGAAAAGCACGCAGCAGTATTTGCAGAACTTGGTGTTGATGTTAAAAACGGTCTTGGCGATGTTTATACTAAAATTTCAAACCTTCCAGCACAGCAAAAGGCACAAATCGAAGCAGATATCTTAGCTGTTTATGATACACGCCCTGCACTGGCTATGGTTGATTCTGATAAAGGTATCACTAACTTACACGTACCTAGTGACGTAATTATTGATGCATCTATGCCAGCTTGTATCCGTTCTTCAGGCCAAATGTGGAATGCTGAAGGTCAACTTCAAGATACTAAAGCAACTATTCCTGATCGTTGTTACGCAGGTGTTTTCCAAACGACCATTGAATTTTGTAAAGAAAATGGTGCTTTTGATCCAACAACTATGGGTAGTGTACCTAACGTTGGCTTAATGGCCCAAAAAGCTGAAGAATACGGTTCTCATGATAAAACATTTGAAATTGAAGCTACCGGTTCTGTAAGAGTTGTTGATTCTAACGGCACTACTTTACTTGAACATACAGTAGAGAAAGGTGATATCTGGCGTATGTGTCAAGCGAAAGATTTACCAATCCAAGATTGGGTAAAACTAGCTGTCAACCGTGCACGTGCTTCTCAAACTCCAGCTATTTTCTGGTTAGATGAAAACCGTGCACATGATGCGCAAATAATCAAAAAAGTAAATACATATTTACCTACTCACGATACAACCGGTTTAGATATTCAAATCATGTCTCCTGTTGAAGCAACTAAATACTCTTTAGTTCGTATCAAGCAAGGTTTAGACACAATTTCAGTAACTGGTAACGTATTACGTGATTACAATACTGATTTATTCCCAATTTTAGAGTTAGGTACAAGTGCTAAAATGCTTTCCATCGTTCCTCTAATGAACGGTGGTGGCTTATTTGAAACAGGTGCTGGTGGTTCAGCACCTAAGCACGTTCAACAATTCGAAAAAGAAAACCACTTACGTTGGGATTCTTTAGGTGAATTCTTAGCATTAGCAGCATCATTTGAACACTTAAGTGTTACAACTGATAACGCAAAAGCAAAAGTATTAGGCGATACGCTTGACTTAGCTACAGCTAAATTCTTACAAGAAAATAAATCTCCTTCACGTCGTGTAAACGAACTTGATAACCGTGGTAGCCATTTCTACTTAACATTATTTTGGGCACAAGAACTTGCTGCACAAAAAGATGATGTAGAACTAAAAGCTAAATTTACTACACCTGCTAAGTTATTAACTGATAATGAACAAAAGATTGTTGCTGAATTAAACGATGCGCAAGGTGTATCAGTTGACATTAAAGGTTACTTCAAAGCAGATACTGCACTTGTAAGTAAAGAAATGCGTCCGAGTATTACTTTAAATGAGATCATCAGCAATATTTAATATTTGCTATTATTGATTTTGTTTATAAAAGGGCATCATACGATGCCCTTTTTTAGTATAATTAGTTTAAGATGCCTTTAAATTTTATGTTAAATGTCACAAATTAAAATAAGACCTACCAAATCTGGTTATAAATCCTCAAAGCCAACAAATAAATATAAGTCTCATAAATCAACTGAAAAAAAGCCGAAAGGCCCAGCTAAAGTTGTGCTTTTTAACAAACCTTTTGATGTGCTTTGCCAATTTACCGATGAAAAAAATGAACAAAAATCCAGAAAAACCTTAGCCGACTTTATTGATATTAAAGACATATATGCTGCAGGCAGACTTGATAGAGACAGTGAAGGGTTGTTGATCTTAACAAATGATGGAAAATTACAAAATAAGCTAGCTTCTCCTAAACATAAAACACAAAAAACTTACTGGGTTCAAGTAGAAGGAGTGCCCAGCAAAGAACTCATATTAGTCTTGTGCCAAGGCATCAAATTAAAAGATGGAATGACTTTGCCTGCAAAAGTACAAGTTATGAATAACCCCGTTGTTTGGGAGCGTAACCCGCCAATACGTGAACGTAAAAATATCCCAACAACTTGGTTAGAAATAAAAATAACTGAAGGAAGAAATAGACAAGTAAGAAGAATGACGGCACATATAGGACACCCAACACTTAGACTTATAAGGTACAGTATTGGTAAATGGTCTATCGATAATATTGAAAATGGGGAGTATCAAGTAATAAAAAATAACTAAGAATTAATATCAATTGCATAACCCATAAATAAAATAAACCCCTTACACACCAGTGTCAGGGGGTTTTTTAACCGCTTATAAACTACAACGCTTATAATTTCTATATTCTGGTAACCAGTAATTCTTGTCGATAGCAGTTTTAATTGCATCATCGGAAATTTCTAATGCAACACCTTCTTCAATTGCCTTTTTAGCAACTTTAAAAGCAATCTTTTTACTTAAAGATTCAATATCAGTCAATGCGGGAAGTAAACTTCCCTCACCTGTATTTGCTAGTGGAGAGTTTTCAGCAAGTGTTTCACTCGTAATCATTAACATACTTTCAGTTACACGGTTTGCATTAGCTGAAATGACACCTAATCCTATACCCGGGAAAATATAACTGTTATTACATTGTGGTATTTTGAATTCTTTACCTTTAAATTCAAATGGTGAAAATGGGCTACCCGTTGCAACAATTGCCTGGCCTTCGGTCCAAGTAATAACATCTTTAGGCGTTGCTTCGACTTGCTTTGAGGGATTACTTAGTGGAAATATGACTGGTTTATCACAGCCTTGATGCATGGTTTTGATTACTTGCTCTGTAAATAAACCAGGCTGTCCAGAAACACCTATTAAAATATCAGGCTTGGCGCAGTGCATTACATCTAACAATGATGCAAATTCACCACTGTAATTCCAGTCTTTTAGCGCATCTTTATTCTGTATTAATGCAGCTTGAAAATCGCGTAAGCCACCCATGCCTTCACTTAATAAACCAAAGCGGTCAACCATAAAGATTTGACTACGCGCTTGCTTTTCACTAATGCCTTCAGTGATCATTTGGCTAATTATTTGTTCGGCAATACCACAACCTGCAGATCCTGACCCAACAAATACAACTTTTTGATCTGATAGTTTAACTTCCTTAACACGACAAGCAGCTAATAAAGTACCAACAGTTACTGAAGCGGTACCTTGAATATCATCGTTAAAACAACATATTTCATCTCTATAGCGTTTTAGTAGAGGCATTGCATTTGGTTGTGCAAAATCTTCAAACTGTAATAAAACATTTGGCCAACGACGTTTAATTGCATTGATAAATAAATATACAAACTCATCATACTCATCTTGATTGATACGTTTATGACGTGCGCCCATATACATAGGGTCGTTTAATAACTTTTCATTATTAGTACCTACATCAAGCATGACTGGTAAGGTATAAGCAGGGCTAATACCGCCACATGCCGTATACAAAGATAATTTACCAATTGGAATTCCCATTCCGCCTATGCCTTGATCTCCAAGACCTAAGATTCGTTCTCCGTCAGTAACTACAATTACCTTTACGCTATTTTTAGTTGCGTTACGTAAAATATCATCAATTTGATGACGTTCTTCATAAGATATAAATAAACCACGTGAACTGCGGTAGATATCTGAAAATTGTTCACATGCATCACCTACGGTTGGCGTATAAATAATGGGCATCATTTCTTCTAAATGATCACGTACTAAGCGGTAAAACAATGTTTCATTATTGTCATGTATTGCACGTAAATAGATATGTTTATTTAAATCTTCATCAAACTTGGTGTATTGCTGATAACAACGCTCAACTTGTTCTTCGATTGTTTCATAACGTGGAGGCAATAAACCAGTTAAATTAAAGCTTTCTCTTTCTCGTTCTGTGAATGCACTACCTTTATTCAATAAAGGTGTTTCTAATAGGCTTGGGCCCGAATAAGGGATATATAAGTAGCTTTGATTATTCATTGTCTCTCTAGCGTTTTAATGTGTTCAATTCAATAGTTAATTATTATGGTTATATAAAAAAATGCAATGAATATTCACTGAGAATTGCCAAAAACATGACATAAAAACATGAATTAACGCTATTTATACAAAAAAACTACAGCTCGGATGAGTTCAACATGACTTTATCTATTTAAATTTATTAAATAAAATGCAAACAAAATAAGTATTAAATACGATCTATCACAAACAGCTGTAGGTTTATGAATCACTTTGATTTACTTATATACCCAAACCACTT
>NZ_NQMR01000073.1 GCF_002276045.1 Pseudoalteromonas sp. NBT06-2
ACGTTTTTCATTTTTGTATAAACCAGGCGCAATAAAACCCCAAATTTGATGCAAAATGAAGGGGAAGGCCAAAAACAGCGAAACAAATAGTGTTAGTTTAAAAGGGGCAAAAAATGGAGAAGTTACATCTGTTGCTATCATGCTTGTGCCTTGCGGTAAGTTTGAAATTAAAGGCTCTGCCACAAAACTGTAAATGTCATTAGCAAAATATACTAAGGCAATAAATATCACAAGAATCGACAAAATTGCATGAACAAGTCTATTTCTTAATTCAACCAAATGGCCTATAAAGCCAGATTGGCTTTGTGATGTGTCTTTCTCATTTGTCATTTTTAGATTCTTTTTCACCTGTTTTTTTGTAACTATGGGTAACCGATTGGGCTGCTTGATTTAGTTCGTCTAATGAACTTTGAAGATCCTGCGATAAGTTTTTCATGCCTTTTTCTTCAGCCTCTTTTAGGTTGTTATGAAGCTCATGCACTCTAAGCTCTTCATTTATCTCTGATTGTACAGATTGACCAAATTGTTTGGCTGTTTTGACCCAACGGCTTACTGTGCGTATTGCAATAGGTAAACGTTCAGGGCCTAAAACTACTAGACCTACGATAAAAACAATAACCAGTTCCCAAGCGCCCATAGTTAGGCCTTATCTTTTTCTTTAGCTTTTACATCAGCATTTGTAGTATCTTTTTTTTCCTGATGATTAATTGATTCAGTTTTTTTATCTTCCTCAGAAACTGCTTTTTTAAAACCTTTTATTGCGCCACCTAAATCACCACCAATATTTTTTAGTTTTTTTGTGCCAAATAAAAGCACGATAATGGCTAATATAATTAATAAATTCCAAATACCAATTCCACCAAGACCCATAATATATTCCTCTTAAAATAATAATAACTTAATCTATTTAGATTTTTCGACGTAAATTATGCTGTTTATACGCTAAAGTTTACGCCAAGCAGCAATAAAACTAAAGCAGGCAATGCTGCCAGTAATAATTGATTCTGTTTCTTTATTTGAAACAAATAGCAAGGCAGTAACAATAAACCCAGCACAAGATACCATAGCTAATAATATGGGTTTTTGATTTGGCACTTTTTTTTCATTGTTTTGCAGCTGGTTTTGCTGTTTTAAGCTTAAATAAATGAGATCCGGTAATTCTGGTAATTTTTCAGCCCAAAATGGAAAGTTGGTTTTTATTTGTTTTAAAACCGACATAGGACCCATTTGTTCTTTAACCCAGTCTTCAAGGAAAGGTTTGGCTGTTTTCCATAAGTCTAGTTGTGGATATAGTTGCCGGCCTAAGCCTTCAATGTAAAGTAGCGTTTTTTGTAGTAATACTAATTGCGGCTGTACTTCCATATTAAAGCGACGAGCAGTATTAAATAGATTAATGAGCACTTTGCCAAAAGAGATTTCAGCAAGCGGTTTTTGGAAAATTGGCTCTAATACTGTGCGAATGGCAAATTCGAAATCTTCAATACTTGTATCAGCAGGTACCCAGCCCGAATCTACATGTAATTGAGCTACTTTTTGATAATCACGATTAAAAAAAGCGATAAAGTTTTCTGCTAAATAGCGTTTATCTTCTTTGTTTAAAGTACCTACAATACCGCAATCTATGCCAATATATTTAGGATTTTCAGGTGTTTCTCTTGAAATAAACACATTTCCGGGATGCATATCTGCATGAAAAAAACTATCCCGAAATACTTGGGTGAAAAACACTTCTACACCACGCTCTGCAAGTAATCCCATGTTAGTATTTTGTGCTTCCAGTTCAGCAATATCAGAAACTGGAATACCATAAATTCGCTCCATGACTAAAATGTTTTTCCGACTATAGTCACTATATACATGAGGTATGTAAAGTGATTCTGAGCCTTCAAAATTACGTTTAAGCTGCATGGCATTAGCGCCTTCACGTAGTAAGTCAAGTTCATCAATAATGGTTTTTTTATAACCTTTGATGACTTCAATTGGTTTTAATCGTTTACCATCAGGAATAAATTTACTGACTAGCACTGCCAAATCCTGCATTAATTTAAGATCGGAATGAATAACAGGCTCTATATCTGGACGAATGACTTTTATGACTATGTCATGATGCTCATTATCACTTTCTTTAAGTCTTGCTGTGTGTACTTGCGCTATGGAAGCTGATGCTAAAGGCTGTACATCAAAGTCATCAAATAAATCTGAAATATCAGTTAAATTTAATGCGTCTTCAATTAACTTTTGTGCTTGCTCACCTGGAAATGGTAATACTTGATCTTGTAATAAAGCAAGTTCTTGTGCGATATCATCAGATAACAGATCGCGACGTGTTGATAGCATTTGACCAAACTTGATCCATACAGGGCCTAAGCATTGCAATGCGAGCCGTAACCTCTGTCCCGAGCTTTTTTCCTTGTGCTTGTTTTTCAACCAAAACACAGAGAGACGTAATGGGATATAAAACCAAGGTCGTACATGTTTTGGGATCAGTTCATCTAAACCAAAATGTAATAGGGTTTGGACTATTTTATATAATCTGGCAATCCGCAAAATCTATTTCCTTTCATTATAGAGAAGGTATCTCTGTAGCATGGTTGAGCTTTGTTAAATCAGGGGAAAGCTCTTAAATTACGCTTTGCATCAAAACGTTTATTCTGTGTTCTAATAATTCAAGATCACTTTTTAATTGTCTATTGTCATTTTTAAAAATGGTTAATTCAATAGGGTGCATTGCTATTTTAAGTTCGTCTTGCAAAGTATGTTGTGTGGTTGACTTTAGTTTTTCTACTAGTTTTTGTTTTTGCGAATACAGTGATGTGATACCTTGTGTCACTCTGTGACTCATGCCATCACCAAGAATATGAGAAAGTTGTTCAGGCCAATCTATATCTACCTGTGATAGTGCACGACTGTAAGTTTGCGCTAATTGGATATCACCTTCTAAATCGAGTTTCCCTTCTCTAATTAATTTTGTGATTTTTGCAGGATCTTTTAACTTTAATAATGTTTCTATGCTAGCGCAAATAATACAATCAGCTTGCTTTTCATCTGTGGTTAAAATTATAAATTTTTCACCTGTATATAATAAAATAAAATCTTGTTGCCAATCTTTAATGCTTAGTTGTAATTTTTTGTGCTTGATAGCACTTAAATTAAAGTGAAGTTGAGGCGATAATTTTATTGTTTGATTTAAGATTGATTCGATTAAGGTGATAACTAGCTGGGATAGCATATTGGTTCCCTAGAAAGTAAAGGCGAGATCACTCGCCTAAAAATTTTAACTTAGTATTTAAAACCACGATGCAAAGCAACAATACCACCTGTTAGGTTTTGGTAGCTTGTTTGCTCAAAACCAACTTGTTCCATCATGTCTTTTAATGTCTCTTGATCTGGATGCATGCGAATTGATTCAGCCAAATACTGATAAGATTCACTATCGTTAGTAACTACTGAACCTATTTTTGGTAAAATGTTGAACGAATAAAAATCGTAAATTTTAGTTAATAATTCATTATCAGGCTTGGTGAATTCAAGGACTAATAAACGGCCTCCGGGTTTTAATACGCGAAACATAGATGCAAGAGCTTTATCTTTATCGGTAACATTACGTAAACCAAATGCAATAGAGATAATATCAAAGCTATTATTAGGAAAAGGCAGTGCTTCAGCATTTAATTGTACATATTCAATATTGCCTACGCGACCTTGATTTCTTAATTTTTCACGACCTACTTTTAACATAGAGTCATTAATATCGCCTAAGATAACTTGCCCTGTCTCACCGGTAATTTGGCTGAATTTAGAGGTTAGATCTCCAGTACCACCAGCTAAATCTAAAATTTTATGACCTTTTCTCACACCTGAACTTGCGATAGTTTGACGTTTCCAAAGACGATGAATACCCATTGACATCAAATCGTTCATAATATCGTATTTTGCAGCAACAGAATGGAAAACTTCTGCAACCATGCCTACTTTCTCTTTCTCATTGACTGTTTTATAACCAAAGTGAGTTGTATTGTCTTGAGTTTGTTTCATCATTTTTCCCTATCCAATGCGAGAGATATTATCCTTAATAGTTTACTTGATTATGTATACCCATGCTAGCTCAAGATCTATGGCTAATGGGAATATGTTCTAATTAGGGAGGAGGTTATTTTATTAGAGAAATACATATATGAGAACAAAAAAGCAGTGTATTGTTCTTGTGAATAAGCTTTATTTTTTGAAATGTTGGATAACGGTATTTTTACCGGCTTGTTTTGCTTGCTCAGTAGCTGAGGATGCTTTACGAGTTAAGTGATTTAGCTCTTCGTTCGGTGAAATTTGTGCTATACCCATAGAAATAGTGATAGTGGGTAGCCTGCGACCTGTTCTAGAGCTTACAAAACGAAGTTTTTCAACACCGCTTCGCATCTTTTCGGCAATTTCAGTAACAACCGTCAATTCTAGTTCAGGTAATATAATTAAAAACTCTTCTTGCTTTGTTCTTACGGGTAAACCACTTTCTAATACGTAAGATTTTACTTTTGAAGCTATTTTATTGAGTACTACATCACTTATTATATGACCGTACCTACAACTGAAATCATTGAAGTCATCAATGCTAATATTGATCGCACAAAGAGATTTATTTTCATCGATCCATAACTGGGCTTGTTCAATCATATAATTTTGCTTAAACAGTCCTGTTAAAGGGTCTTTATGTGTGGCTTGTTTTAATGCTAATAGTTTTTGTTTGGTTTTTTTTGTTTCAGTTTGCGCTTGCATTAAATTATCTTGTAATTTAAGTTGTGATGTTTTTAATTTATGACTGGCATCGATGATGCTAGCGAGGACTTGACGAGATTCTGTAAGATTATTTTCATCTATAGATAAAAGAGAACTATCTAATTGGGCAATATATTGGTTTATTGCTAGGCTACCTTCAGTTGTTAAGGTTTCTATATTATTAACAACTTTTGTAACGCCTTTTATTAACAGATCTTGAGATTTTTGTTCTTGAGATAAATGACGTTGATATAAGTTCTCGAGGATAAAATCATCCAGTGGTTGCTTATTAGAAATACAAAGTGCTATCTCTTTATTTAACTCTGCATTATCTGCAGAAATATAAGCATATGCCACATGATAATTAATCGGATGAGGGGCGAGTTGATGCTCTTCTAAAAATAGACAAAGCCGAGTCATTTTATCTTGAGCCTGTGCCATAGGATCGTGGTACTTCATAATTATCCAATCAATAAATTTGTAGCTGTTTCTCAGCTAAATAAGAAAACAAATATCAATCCATGAGTTATTTCACCATTAGAAAACAAATTTGAATATATTGGAATAGTTTTAGCTAATAATTATGTAAAACCAGAATAAAGTGGGAGTTTATTAGCTCATAAGTACTTGCTTTGGGTAATAATGACTCACTTTTTGTTTACATCCTATAATGTGGGTTTATGTCGTATTTTTCTTTTTTAGCAATTTCATTTGGAGTAGCCTAAATGAATCGGTGGAATAAATGAGAGTAGAGATGGAAAAAAAAATAAATAACATATTAATTTCTGGTGTATTAACGCTAGTTTTAACTGGCTGTAATTTAACGGCATCAAATCAAAATAACAACTTTACTCAGTTAACTGAGCAGATAATCGATTATCGTAAAAGTATAGATACCTATAGTACTAAAGAAGGTATAGATAACCATTTTCTACCGGATTTATCACCTGAGTTTTTATTAGCAAAAAATGAAAAACTTACACAAATATTAACCAAATTAAATGAGTTAAATTCAGAGAAAATGAGTGCCGATAATAAGATCAACTTAGCGATTATAAAGGCCCAAGTACGCAATACTTTAGATGAATATCGCTTTAACGCGCACTTTATGCCACTTACCTCTGAATTTGGTTTTCATTCATCTATGTCTTTTTTATCTTCTCGTTCGGATTTTTCAAATAAACAGGGTTACGATTTATATCTGAAGCGCCTTGCTGATATTCCTAGATACTTTTCAGAAAATATTTTTTGGATGAAAAAGGGTATTGAAATTGGTTTTACACAACCTAAAATCGTGCTTAATGGTTATGAAAATTCGATAACGACATTTATTAAAGATGATCCTGAGCAATCTAATTTTTATGTTCCCTTTAAGGAAAATAAAACGAACTTAAATAAAACTGAGTTTGCATCTTTACAACAACAAGCTAAAAAAATTATTAAAACTCGAGTTATTCCTGCATACCAAAATTATAAAACCTTTTTTAAGCAAGAATATTATCCCGCAGCTAGAAATGAGATAGGTGTTTCTACCACTGAAAATGGGGAGTTGTTTTATAAAAATAGAGTAAAACATTACACTACAACTGAAATGTCTCCTGTAGAAATTCATCAATTAGGTTTGAAAGAAGTCGCTCGTATTCGTGCTGAAATGCAAGTCATTATAGAGCAGATAGGATTTGAAGGTGACTTTGCTAAATTTGTAGATTTTTTACGTACGGACCCTCAGTTTTATGCAAAAACACCTGAAGAGTTATTAAAGGAAGCATCGTTTATTTCTAAAAAGATTGATGCTCAGCTACCTAAGTTGTTTCATACATTGCCACGAACACCTTATGGTGTGGCTCCTGTACCTAATAGTATTGCTCCTAAATATACAACGGGTAGATATATCGGTCCTAGCAGAGATGACCAACCCGGTTATTATTGGATAAATACTTATGGTTTAGATAAACGCCCACTATATGTATTAGAAGCATTGACTTTACATGAGGCCGTGCCTGGACATCATTTACAAATATCACTTAATAGTGAGCTTGAAAATTTACCTAGTTATAGACAAAATGCTTATATTTCAGCTTTTGGTGAGGGGTGGGGGCTCTACTCTGAATGGTTAGGTTTAGAAGTTGGCTTTTATCAGAACCCTTATAGTAACTTCGGTCGTTTAACTTATGAGATGTGGCGCGCAGCGAGACTTGTTGTTGATACTGGTATGCATATGTTTGGTTGGAGTCGCGAGCGAGCGATGAAATTTATGAAAGATAATACGGCACTGTCTTTACATAATGTAAAAACTGAAACGGATCGTTATATTTCTTGGCCTGCGCAAGCTTTATCATACAAAATAGGTGGGTTAACAATTAAGCGTTTACGTAAAGAGGCTGAAGAAAGTTTAGGTGAAAAATTTGATGTAAGAGAGTTCCATCATCAAATTCTTAAAAATGGTTCTGTACCATTATCTATATTAGAGCAGCAAATCGCTTTATATATTGAAGAAACTAAACTTAAATAAAAAGTAAATATGGCTGCTTCATAGGTAGGAGAGTAAATGAAGCAGCCAGAGATCCCCCCGGCCTGTTATCGTTGACAGTATCGCACTCATAGATCTTATGAATTTAAATTGCCCTTAGGTCGATAGCTTTGTGTCCTAAGTTTTCACTAAGTTTGCCTTCACTTACTTAAATAATTCTTTTTTGATTTAGTAGGTAAACCGATAACTGTCATGGTATTAACTGTAATAAATTGATTCTTTTTAAGTCTTCTAGTAGCCTAACTAGTAATATTATTTAAGCTAATCGAATCAATGCATCTGTTATTTAAAAAGTTTTTATCTAAGGTTCGTAACCATATCGACCAGTTAAGTTGGCCTACAGTTTTATTTTCTGTTTTGGCTCATGTGCTTTTTACTTGGCTTTTATTATGGTTGGCGAATGAAAAAGAACTGATTTCATTTAATCATTTTATTTATTATTACATAGTAACAACCTCTACCGTAGGATATGGTGATTTCAGTCCAGTAACAGACTTAGGAAAGTGGTTTGTTGCACTTGGGCAAATTCCTATTGGATTGGCACTTTTTGGGGTCTTTTTAGGAAAGACAGGGCAAACAATTACACAGTTGATAAAAAAAGCGATGACAGGCGATAAAAATTATTCTCATTATGATAGCCATATTATTATTTTTGGCTGGCACAAAACGCGAACAGCTAAAATGATTCAATACATATTGGCTGACAACAAACGAGAGCAGCGACAAATTTTGTTAGTTGTAATGGATGATATGACGCATCCATTTCTAGAAAACCCACAAGTGGACTTTGCAAAATTAACCAGTTTTACCGATAAAGAACAACTTAATCGTGTTGGTTTAGATAAAGCAGATAAAGTGATTATAGATGGTAAAGATGACGATCAAACCTTTACTACTGCTTTACGTATTAGCAAATTAGTTAAAGCAACGAGTCATATTTGTGCATACTTTATAGATGAAACAAAAATAGAAATGCTCAGAGAGCACTGTATTAATGTGGAATGTAGTAGCTCTAAGTCAGCAGAAATATTAGTGCGCTCTATGCAAGATCCTGGTTCAAGTCGTGTTCAGGAGGAGTTATTATCAACGCTCACTGGTGATACCCAATTTAGCATTGAAGTACCTAAGCTATCTCAATCGCTTAACTTTGAAAAAATTTTTCATTATTTTAAACATCGGCATAATGCTATTTTATTGGGGGTGGCTGATAATAGTATTGGTGACAACTTAATCTTAAACCCTGAGTTATCCTATGAAATTAAAAATGGTAATATTTTGCATTACATCGCTGAAAATAGATTACTGATCAGCGAAATCAGTTGGTCTGAAATTTAGGTGTGTTATGAAATACGTGAAATTGGTTTTTATGCACAGACAATCCAATTATATATTTAGATTATGAATCTTAACTTTAAATCAAACAAGAATTGATTTATTCAAATTAGAAAAAATTGTTATCTGATTTTAATTTTAGGATTTAAATTGACTTCACCTTCAAAATCAATAGTGGCGATGGTATCGTCACAAATAGCAATTGCTAAGTAAGTACCGTCGGAAGCGCGAGTAAACGCTAAACGGTAACCAAATTGGTTTAATCTATTAAGAGCGACTTTTTGAGCTAAAGTGAGTATATTCCATATCTCATTAGTATCAGATATATTATTGAACTGTCTACGATCTTCAGTTACAGAGTTTGTATTATATTTAGCTAATGCTACCATATAACTCTCCTTAAATTTGTGTCCATACAATTTTATGAAGGAATGATAATTATTTTACACTAGAAAAGCTAGTATAATTTATGATCAAGTGGTCAGAGTTCATAAAATTTCCCGATCTGCATTTATCTAGTATATTTATTCATTGATAGTCAATTCAAATGTAAACGTGTATTTTATTGAAATAACTTATTTAATAATCATGAAACTATGGCTGGTACAAACCTTTTAACATTGATAGATGATATTGCAGTGCTACTTGATGATATTGCTGTAATGAGTAAAGTTGCTGCAAAAAAAACAGCGGGAGTATTAGGTGATGACTTAGCACTGAATGCACAACAAGTCTCAGGAGTGAATGCTGATAGAGAGTTGCCAGTTGTTTGGGCCGTTGCGAAAGGCTCATTTTTAAATAAATTAATATTAGTCCCACTCGCTTTATTGATCAGTACTTTTATTCCTTTTGCTATTACACCTTTATTGATAATAGGCGGATTGTTTTTATGTTTTGAAGGGGCTGAAAAATTAGTTGAAATATTTTTTCATGCAAAGCCACAAAGTGAAAAAAATAAAAAAGAGGTTTCAGATTTAAAAGGATATGAAAACCAAAAAATTAAAGGTGCGATACGAACCGATTTTATTTTATCGGCTGAAATTATCGTTATTTCTTTGGGCGCTGTTGCACAAGAAAATTTTCTGTCTCAATTGAGTGTATTAAGCATAATTTCAATAGTCATGACGATTGGTGTCTATGGTTTAGTTGCAGGGATAGTGAAAATTGATGATGCAGGTTTATATTTAGTTAAAGATATCAAACAAACCGCGAGAGCAAAATTAAAACGTTTTATTGGTAGAGGGTTATTAAGTTTTGCACCTTATCTGATGAAAATATTGTCCATTGTGGGTACTGTTGCTATGTTTATGGTTGGTGGTGGTATTATCAGTCATGGTATTTCAGTTTTACATCATGGTATTGAAGTTATCACTGGCTATCTATCTGGCTTAGCTGGTAGTTGGTTAAGCTACATTATACCTTCAATATTAAATATCACTATTGGCATTTTAGCTGGTTTAATTGTGGTGATGTTTGTTCATTTACTCCATACCATTAAAAATAAAGCATGATCTTAATCATTAAAACCTAAAGTAAAACTTGAATTGTTTTTAAGGATCTATTTTAATATAACTGCTGTTATTTTATTTATATAAATAACAGCGGTATAAATGGATTTAAATTTGCTGCCATAGTTTTGGTGATAAAAAGTAAAGTCTTCAAGGAACCAAGTCCACTCTTATCGTTCTTAGGGGCAGAGTGAACTATCCCTCTTATTATCTCAAGTAACTGATTTAGTTATTTGCTTTTATCTCCTATGCTCGTTATTTAAAAACTATTGGATAACTTCATGATTGATCTTAAAATTGCAGCACAAACCGCACTTGGTTTAATGGATTTAACAACTTTAAACGATAATGATACTAATGAAGCTGTAGTTTCACTTTGTCAGCAAGCTAAAACAAGTGTTGGTGAAACCGCAGCTATTTGTATTTACCCTCAATTTATTTTTGCAGCAAAGCAAGCATTTAAAAACCTTAACGTGTCAGATATTAAAATAGCAACTGTCACAAATTTTCCTCATGGTAATGATGATGTTACTGAAGCCGTTAAGCAAACTAAGCAAGCTGTTGAGTTGGGTGCTGATGAAGTGGATGTTGTATTACCTTACCGAGCATTAATCGCAGGCAATTCTCAGATTGGTTTTGATTTAGTATCTGCTTGTAAGCAAGCTTGTGGTGATGATGTTTTACTAAAAGTAATTATTGAATCGGGTGAACTTAAAGATCCTGAGTTAATAAAATTAGCAAGTGAAATATCAATTGATGCAGGTGCTGATTTTATCAAAACCAGCACAGGTAAAGTATCAATAAATGCAACATTAGAGTCAGCAAAAATCATGCTTAATGTTATAAAATGCAAAAAACCAAGTGTCGGTTTTAAAGCTGCTGGTGGCGTAAGAACAGTAAGTGAGGCAAAGGAATATTTAGATTTGGCAGCGAAAATAATGGGTTCAGGTTGGATTAATACTAAACATTTTAGATTTGGCGCATCTAGTTTATTAGCCAATTTACTATCAATTCTAGAAGTTGAACAACAAGTTCAATCAAATAATTATTAAGAGCAAAATATATAAGGGACAGATTTTTAACTGATGTTAAAAAATAAATGATGTTTGAAATATTACAAGTTTTTATACGGGTAAAAATGATGAAGAATTAAAAGTATCGGTCATGCACTTAGGTAGGTCATTTCTTCATATTCAATTTATGCAAAAGAGTTAATCACTCGTATTTATCATATTTTAAAATTTAAGGGCTCTTTTTATAACCTTTATTCATATAGTTTCAATTACAAATATAATGCATAAAATAGGCATGTTTATGCTTGATAATACAAATCCAATTTAAGCGAATACAGTAAATGAATTTGTAATATTTTCTATGATTCAAAACCTTATAGCTCATTTCATTATGATTTTAATATCACTCAATTTAATTGTTGAATAAGTATTTAAATCAATAGATTACTTATTTGGTTTTGAGTAACAATTTGTTTTTTATTTTTCTGGCACAGATGGTTTTGTTCCGCTAAGCTTGCAATTTTAGGGTAAGAGTAAATATTAAAATGAAAAAACTGTTTGCGTATCTAAGTGAAGCAAATTTAATGTTATGGGCTTTAATATTAGGTATTGTGGTTGGGCTTTTTTTTGGTGAGCGGGTGCAGTGGATGTCTCCCATAGGTGCAGCTTTTATCAAGCTTATGCAGATCACTATTTTTCCATATATCGTTGTTTCTCTCATTGTTGGTTTAGGTAAGTTTGAACCTAGTCAAGTAAAATCTATTATCCTAAAAGCAGTGATCGTGATGCTTTCCCTATGGGGAATTGGCATTGTGGTTATTTGGTGTTTTGCATTTACATTGCCTCATCATGATGCGGGCACGTTTTTCTCCTCAGCCCTAGTTGCTACAAGGCCTGATATTGATTTTGTTGCTCAATATATACCTGCTAACCCATTTGCTTCAATGGCTGAAGGTAACGTACCTGCATTAGTGGTTTTTTGTATTGCGTTAGGCATGGCACTCATGGGGAATGTGCGTAAAAGCAGCTTACTCAATATATTAGATGTTTTAGGGGAGGGGTTATCTGTTATCTCTAAAAAAATGATAAAAATATTCCCTATGGGTATTTTTGCAATCACCGCAAGTACAGCGGGCACTATTAGCTTAGAGCAAATAAATAACCTTCAGGTATATTTTGTTTTAGTAGTACTCACTGCATTCTTTTTAATTTTTGTATTATTGCCTATGCTTGTTTCAGCGCTCACACCTGTAAAATATAAAGATGTGATCAATATAGCGCGAAACGCACTAATCACAGCTTTCACGACAGGTAATGTTTTTATCACGTTACCTGTAATTACTGAAGGCATTAAAGACTATATGCATAAACGTGAAATAGCAGATGCGCAGTCAGATCATGTTGCTGAAGTGTTAGTACCTATCGCATTTACCTTTCCCAGCTTAGGCAAGCTAACCACATTAATATTTGTTGCTTTTTCCGCTTGGCTAACAGGACATGAAATAGGTTTTGAAGAACTTCCTTCCCTGACATTAACCGCATTGTTAAGTTATTTTGCGAACGTACATATTGCGATACCATATTTGTTAGATGCAGCGAGAGTGCCAGCTGATGCATATCAATTATATTTGGCTATGTCGGTATTAACTGCAAAATTTGTATCTCCTACATCAGTTGCTTATATTATTAGTTTTACTTTATTAAGTATTTTCTACATCCGATCTGAATTGAGTTTTAAGCGTGTAAAAACCGTGTTTAATTTTTGTGTCATAGGCGCTATTTTACCGAGCTTGATGCTGGTAGCATTTATGCTTAATAGTAAGCTTAGCGAGTCGGGGGCTGCACCCGATGAAATCATCGCGAATATGCAAGTGGCAACACAAGTACCTGCTGATGTTTTAAGTTTTGTACCTAAAGCATATGAAGCAGGGCAGCTATCACTGACTAATATTGAAGTGATTAAAAAGCGTAAATTACTTCGTGTTGGTTATATCGCTGAAAATGCACCATTTTCATATTTTAACCGCAAACATGAATTGGTTGGCTTTGATATTAGTTTAGCCCATGAGTTAGCAGCTGATTTGGAGGTGAAAGTCGAGTTTATTCCATTTAAAAAAGACCAATTAGCACAATACTTAAATAAAGGTTATTTTGATATTGCGATGTCTGGTTTAGAAATCAATGTCAGAGATTTAGAAAAGGTCAATTATTCAGACCCTGTTTTAGAATTACAACTTGCACTGGTAACCAAAGACCATCGTATGAAAGAATTTAGTTCAAGAGAGAAAAT
The DNA here is from genome assembly GCF_002276045.1 of Pseudoalteromonas sp. NBT06-2. Classification (GTDB taxonomy): domain Bacteria; phylum Pseudomonadota; class Gammaproteobacteria; order Enterobacterales; family Alteromonadaceae; genus Pseudoalteromonas. The sequence continues at coordinate 13,441 of NZ_NQMR01000073.1, forward strand.
TCTTGAACATGACTCTTTATTATTTGCCAATGTTGAGCATCAACCGTTCTTGAAAAAAGTGTCTGAACAGCAGCCAAGATTAAGTTTTGAGTCGATAGATAATTATCGAGATTTTTTTGAAGGTGAAAATAGATATGATGCGCTTGTGATAAGTGCGGAAGCAGCATTCTCGTGGACAATGTTTTACCCTGAATATGGTGTTGTTGTGCCTGAGAATGCCAGTGCTAAATATCCAATTGGATTTGCTGTTGCTAAACGTCATTTAGATTTAAATAACTACTTTAACTCCTGGTTAGATATTAAGCAGGCAAATGGTAAAATACAGAAATTCTATGATTATTGGATTTTAGGAAAGGGCAGTAAACCTAAAGTTAAGCGTTGGTCCGTGATAGATGAAGTCGCAGGATCTGAGTCGTAATATACCCGTGCTACTTGGAAATGCAGAAATCACGCATTTCCAAGTAGCATAGGTATATATGATTTGATTTTATTTCTTTACTGTAATTCCCTGCTTATACCCAAGCCACTTCAAGATGTGAGGTTCAGGACTGCTGAGCAATTCATTATCTAGGCGCATCTTTGCATTAATGGTTACTCCCTTAAAAAAAGATGGACCGGCAATATGCTCCTGCATTGCTCTAGTACCTACATCCATGCAGGCAACAACGAGCATGATTTGCTCAGAAGTCCCTGTAAGGTTGGTTTATAAATACTTTATGCAGCGTTATTGATTTTGAAAAGGGAATAACCATGTTCTTCAATCAATGTCTTGCCTAAAGCATTTCTAATTCCAACTGAATCCTGCATCTTGAAGTGGTTTGGGTATATACTTAAAAAATCAGAAAATAGATGTTTAAATTATTAATTATTAATTATTTAACAATAATAAGAGTGAATTTATGAACATTACCTTAGTGAGTGGCATTGTTGTTGGGATTTTTATTATGGCTTTGCTTTATGTGCGAGGTGAAAATTATCGTAAAGAACTAGAGCGTACTAAAGCGCTTTATAATAAAGTTAATCGTGAAACCCGCTATCTAACAGATGTTGTGCTTGAACTCGCTAAAGAAGAGCAAAGAGTATTATTAGAGAGGTTTAATCGTTTTAAACAACGTGGCACGTCAAATATAGAGTTGTTGAAATTCACAAGCTTATTAATAGAGGCATATGAGGTTGTAATAAGTGAGGCGACTGTAGGTCATAAAACTGTTCACGAAGCTTTTAAGGAGTATGCAAATAACAATACTAATATCGGTTTTGAGGAGTTTAATAATTATTTGATACAAACTAGTGCTAATAAAAGACAATATTGGGCGAAAAATACACTGCATGATTATATTGATTTGTGTAAAGTAATGCTTGATGAATTAGAGCTTAGTTAGGATGCAGTATGTTTTTTATGGATGTCGACAAGCAAGTAATTGAAACACCACGAGCACAAACCTGTTGTGGTGAAAACGTAGTAGAATACGCAGAACTTAAATATGTAAAACTTTCTTTTATACCTCTTTTTCCATTTTATACTCACTATCAAACACAATGTAAAGTCTGTAAATCCTCTGTCGAAGCGCCTTTAAGTCGTACAAGCCTGCTCAGTATTTTTAATAAATTTATAGGCATTATCATCGTATTATTTATCGCATTGTATTTTTGGCAAGATTATCATGAAGATATTGCAAAGGAGATGGATATATTAAAGCTCCCTCAAAAATATGATTTTTATTTAATAGATAATAACCGATTTAATAAAGTACAAAGCCAAAGATCAGAATTTGTAATTGCTAAAGTGATATCCGCAAATAAAGATGCGATTGAAATTGTGATAAGTAATTATATTTACTCTCGAAAGCGAGATTTAATAAAAGCGATACGTTTAGATACTTTAGTTTTTGATGATTTTTTCTCATCAAAAAGTCAGTTTATAACACTAGCTGAATTAAACGCTCTTTATAAAGAGGAAATTGTTTATCGGATATTAAGACCGTTTAATTATACGTTGTTTGGTGGTGTTGCTGTGCGTCCAACCATGCCAGAGAAGCTTTACAAAGGTTATAACCCAACGGCAATAAACCAAGAAGGTATTAGAAGTTATCGAAATAATGACTTTGTTGAGGCTTTGTCGTTATTTAAGCAAGCTGCCGAACAAGGTGATGCATGGGCGCAAATAAACTTGGCACAAATGTATAGAGATGGTGAAGGGTCTAAAATTGATAATGCTCAGGCGTTACACTGGTTTAGTGAGGCAATAAAATTAGGTAATAAAACCGCTGAATTTGAATATCAACAACTTTGTAAAAAAGAAATAACATGTAAGCTGTAAAGGCTTAGTTTATAAAAAGGCTGAATCTATTTAGCCTTTCTTAGTATTGGGTATATCGCTAGACTACATAGTGTTATATTCATCTTCCCAGAAGAATTTTTCTTCGCCAAAAGCAGGTTTTAAGCCGTCTAACCAAGTCGCTTTTTCATCATATTTAGCAAAAAATGGACGCTGAACCCAGTCTGGATTACGTGCTTGAATAAAACGTAAAACAAATACTTTTTCATCCATGATTTCAGTTACGCCAGATACTTCTACTTTACCTGGACCCGCACTCATTGATGGACCACGTACCGTTCGACTTACACCAGAAACATTCTGATATGCATCACGGAAGATTTCCCATGTTTTATAAAGTGGTAATTCAAAGTAGCGCTTAGCACCAGTATCACGTTCAATGAACATGTAATAAGGGATCATGCCTAATTGAGTTTGCAACTTCCACATTTCAGACCACATATTAGGATCTGTATTAATGTTATTTAATAAAGGTGCCTGAGTACGTATTTGTGCGCCAGTAGCACGAATACGTTTTATTGCTTCGAGAGTAACTGGAGATCTTAATTCTTGAATATGATTGATATGTGCCATAAAAGAAACATGTTTACCCGCATCAACTAACTCTTTAATTAGTGCTAATAAATCATCTGCATCAGGATCAGTTACATATCTATGTGGCCAGAAAGTTAAAGACTTAGTGCCTATTCGAATAGTACGAATATGATCAAACTCTGGCTTTTTAAGCTCTTCTAGGTAACCTCGAACTTTACCAGTACGCATTACCATAGGGTCGCCACCAGTCATTAATAAATCAGTTACTTCAGTATGTTCTTTTAAATAACGGTGTAATTCATCGGCATCGTGATTATTAAAACGTGTCGCTTTACCTACAAACTGTGCCCAACGGAAACAGAAAGTACAATATGCATGACAATATTGACCTTGAGATGGGAAAAATAAAACCGTTTCTTTGTATTTGTGCTGCATACCATTAACGGTTTCACCGTCAAGTTCGGGTACATTTTTATCCATTTGACCCGCAGGGTGTGGATTTAATTTCGTTCTAATTTGTTGTGCTAATTCTAATACTTGATCGGCACTAGGCTCTGCTCTTAGTAATGCAGCCATTAAGTCATATGACTCATCATCTAACATACCGCGTTGAGGGAATGTTAATTGAAAGACAGGATCGTTAGGTACGTTATGCCAATCTATTAGTTCGTCAATAACAAAGTTATTCACCCTAAAAGGAAAAACACTAGCAACAACGCGCATTTCAAATCTAAGGTGTTTAGGCAGCTGTGAAAGCGCTTCGATTTTATCGATTTGTCTATGTTGATAAACTTGAAAACGAGGAGATTGATAAGCCTCTACACCTTGGATTTGTACTACTTGATTCATATAATTCTATATCGCCCGATAAAAAGTCGGCCATGATAACAATAATCGGTAATGGCTTCACCTTTTTTGAATGAATTTTATACTAACCTTTAATTTTATTGATTAAGTTGATGTAAAGTTAGGTAATTTAGATGCTAATTGTAAGCGAAAGCAAATAGGCTGTTTCTTAGCAGTCATTTGTTTGCTAATTTATGGCGAGTTTACCATTTATACCTATGTTACTTCAAAATGCATGTTTTAGAGCTATCTGAGCGAGCTCAATTCAAGGCGTGTTGATGCAGGAATGTAGGCGACCAAAACAATGATTAAGGGTTTGCTCAGAAGCACCGTCTCGGCGAGTTTAAACAGGGTTTATGCTGCGTTATTAATTTGAAAAGGGAACAACTATTATCTTCAATTAATGTCTTATCTAAATCCGGTTTAATTCTCGCTGAAATCACGCATTTTGAGGTATCATGGGTATATTCAAAACAGGTATCTGAAAATCATATCTACTGGCTTATATTTTAAAATAATCAGTTTCGGACTGAATATTTAAATGCATTTTATTTTATCGAGGAAGTTAATGAAGCAGCATAAGATTAAATTGGTTGTATTGTGTTTAGCTGCAACATTGGGAGTGAGTACTTTAACTGCTTGTTCTACCCATTCAAATATAAACTCTCAATCACAACAAGGCATTATGCAATCAAATTCAATTATTAAAAGTCAAAACGATCAAAGAGATTATCGCTATATTAAATTAGATAATGGTCTAAAAGTCGTTTTAGTATCGGATATAAAGGCTGATAAAGCAGCTGCTTCTTTAGATGTGCATATTGGCCATATGAGTGATCCAATTGATAGGCATGGATTATCTCACTTTTTAGAGCATATGTTATTTTTAGGTACTAAAAAATATCCTAAAGTAGGTGGTTATGACGAATACTTAAAAGCCAATGGTGGTTGGTCAAATGCAGGTACAGGCCAGGAGCATACCAATTATTTTTTTGAAGTGAATCAAGGTTCATTAAATGAAGCCTTAGACCGATTTGCACAATTTTTTATTTCTCCCACTTTAGATCCTGAATATGTCGAACGTGAAAAAAACGCGGTACACTCTGAATATCAAATGAAGATAAAAGATGATGCTCGCCGTATTAGAGAAGTACGTAAAGAAACTTCTAATCAAGCACACCCTGCCAGTCAGTTTTCGGTAGGTAATTTAGATACTTTGATGGATAATGAAAACACAAAGCTGGTTGATGATTTAAAAGCACATTATAAACACTATTACTCAGCCAGCCGAATGGCATTATCGGTTGTAGGTAAAGAGAATTTAGACACTTTAGAATCATGGGTGAGAGAAAAGTTTTCAGCAGTGCCTACAAATGGCACTATATCTAAACCTGTAAATATTAAACCTTTTCTAAATGAGCAGCTTGGTGTTCGCATTGATATTGAACCTATAAAAGATGTGCGTACTTTAACGCTTAACTTTCCTGTACCAAACTCATTAACTCACTATAAAGAAAAACCACTTACTTTCATTAGCAATATAGTAGGTAATGAAGGTGAGGGCAGTTTATTTAGCTATTTAAAACAGCAAGGCCTAATTGAATCTTTAGGTGTTTATCACTATGGCCCAGATGATTTTGAGCTATTTTCGATTAGCATGAATTTAACTAAAAAAGGGTTAACTGATTATCAACAGATAACAGAAGCAACATTTGCCTATTTACAACTAATAGCATCAAAAGGTCTTACCTCTGTTTATTTTGATGAATTAAAAGCTGTTGCAGATACTGGTTTTAAGTTTCAAGAAAAACACTCAGCAGCTAATACGGTGCAAAATTTGTCAGGACAATTGCAATATTACTCACCAGAGCATGTTCTAAGTGCAGGGTATATTTATCAAGAATTTTCAGTTGAGGTTATAAAAGAGTATTTAGATTTATTAACGCCGAAAAATATGCGTCAAACTCGAGTTGCTAAAGGCCTTAAAACCGATAAAATCCAAGCTGAATATAATGCCCCTTATTTGATGGCTAAGCTTAATGAAGACGAACTGGAGAAGTATCAAAATCCAAAAGCCATTGAAGCGCTTAAGTTACCAAAAGAAAATCCGTTTATCGCTAAAAACTTAAAGTTAAAAACGATTACATCAAGTGCAGTAAATCCAGAAATTACCTTCGAAAAACCGGGCTTTAAACTTTGGCATAAACAAGATACTGAATTTAAAATTCCAAAAGCATCTGTGAATATCCAAATTTACTCAGATGAAGCAGGTAGAGATGCAGCATCTAGAGCCAAAAATACCTTATATAATGCTTTATTAAAAGATAGCCTTAATGAATTTGGTTATCCGGCAAAGCAAGCAGGATTAAATTATAATTTATGGTCAACAAATCGTGGCATGGGATTTGGTGTCAATGGTTATGATGAAAAACAAGTTGAGTTATTAGTCACAATCAATAAGCGTATTAGAAACCTAACAATAGACCCTGCGGCTTTTGAATTACATAAGGCTCGATTAATTCGTAGTTGGAATAATGCTAAGTTTGATCGTCCTTATTCACAAAGTTTAGCTGCGCTATCTCAAGTTCAACGTACAAAAGTATATGCGCCTAGTAAATTGGCTAAAGCACTAGAATTAGTCACAATTGCAGAGCTTAAATCTTATATTGAAGCTTTTCATCGTAAAATTGAAATTGAGGCTTTGGTGCATGGAAATATGACCAAGAAAGAGTCAATGTTAATTGCTAGTAACCTTTATGCCTTAAATTTAACAGGCTCTAAAGCTAAGGTACGTGCAGATAAAGTGGTTAAGCTGAATAATAGTGATGAGACTTTAGTCAGAGAGCTAGATGTTGATCATAATGATTCATCATTAATACTCAGTTATGTAAATGATGACTCGTCACTTAATAGCCGGGCACATTTTGCTTTAATCGGTCGTGTAATTAATGCACCTTTTTATAAAGCTATTCGTACAGAGCAGCAGTTAGGTTATATCGTTGCTGGGCGTTCTCGTATGTTAGAAGACTTACCGGGGTTATTCTTTTTAGTACAATCACCAAAAGCAGGACCTGTTGAGTTAGAGCGCCGTATCTCTCAATTCCTAACAGGTTTTGATGAGCAGCTTAGCCAAATGACACAAGTACAATTCATAGATTATAAAGAAGGGCTAATTAAAGACTTAAAAGCGAAAGATAAAAATTTAAATGAGCGTACTTCTTACTATTGGGCAGAGATCAATGCTAAAGAATTTAATTTTGATAGTGATAAACAGTTGATTACGGTCATTGAAAAATTGACGCAAGATGATATTAAAGATTTTTATAGAAAATTGATGGCGAGAATAAAACCGATTATAGTGCGCAGTTTTGGAAAGGCACATCGTGTTGATGATGATTATAAAGCGGCACAAAAAGATGCAAATGTTTGTAGAGAAAATCCATGTTTTGTTGAGCAATTAAAAACCAGTGTAAGATTCTAGAATTGCTATGCATTTCTAGTAGAGCCACTAAATGGCAAGTCTTTAATCTTAATTGAACAATCTTCATTATAAAAATGCCGAAGCGAGATACCTCGTTTCGGCTTTTTTCACTTTACAGGGCTGAAGCCCCATTTACGTTATTGATATTATATACCCATGTCACTTCAAAATGCATGTTTCAGAGCTATTTGGGCTAGCCCAATTGAAGGCGTGTTGATGCAGAAATATAGGCATCTTTCAAAGCAACGATGAAGTGGCTTTGCTCAGAAGCTCCGTCTCGGTGAGTTTAAATAGGGTTTATGCTGCGTTATTAATTTTGATAAGGGAACAACCATTATCTTCAATTAATGCCTTACCTAAATCCTGTTTAATTCCTCGCTGCTTGCGGCGTAAGAGTTTTAACCATTGAGAAATTAAGATACCCCTCTTAGCGTAGCGAATTTGAGCCTAAGCGAAAAGCCTTGGCGCGGGGTAGTTCATTGGTTTAAATATACAATAGTTGCGTTGCTTTCAATCTAAATAGCCAGCTATTGCTCAATCAAGCGCCTTATTCTTGAAAATTTACCCTAATTTAAACTTGATCACTAACTTAATATAATTGGTATAACAATAAAGCTTATTTACCTTTAATTGTTTTTTTAGCATCGGCTGCCATAAATGCAAATACCGCGTATGCTGCAGCATTTTGCTGTATCTTTTTAGGATCAACTTTATCTAAAGTATCATCAGCAGTGTGATGATAATCGAAATAATCAGTACCATCCGTATGAAGCGAAAAACCTGGCAGTCCTCCTAAGTTACGCAATGGAATTAAATCAGGACCACTTGATGATCTATTTGCACCAATATATGCAATATTTAATGGTAATAACTGTTTAGCTATTGCTCTTACTATTGGTAATGAACTTGCCTCAACACTTGATTGAAAACCATAAATAAAGTCTGCACCAAAGTCAGATTCAGCAGCAGCTACGATATTATGTTTATTTGTTGCATGTGCTTTAGCATAGGCTTTTGCACCCCATAAACCTAACTCTTCAGCGGCAAATAAAACAACACGTACACTGCGTTTAGGGCGTTTTACATCGGCAATGAACTTTGCTGCAGCCATCGTTAAAGCAACGCCAGCACCATCATCTAATGCACCTGTTCCCAGATCCCAAGAATCTAAATGACCACCAATTAATACATATTGTTCAGGGTTTTGAGTGCCATTGATTTGGCCAATAACATTAAAACTTTTACCTTCACCTAAGTCTTTAGTTTGAACTTTAATATTAATCTTAATTGTTTTATTCAAAGTTGTTAAACGAGAGATCTGATCTGCATCTGGATTAGGAATAGCGACTTTTACGATTGGTTTAACGCCGTCTTTATATTGGCTTGCTCCTGTATGCGCAAATCTATGATGTGATGTACTTACCGAGCGCATAATAAAGGCAACTGCGCCTTTTTTAGCTGCTTCAATAGCACCTGTACGACGTGCGCGGGTTGCAGGTCCATACCCATTACCATCAATATGACGATTCATTTTATAGTTAATAAATACAATCTTACCTTTTGCAGCATTTTCAGGCGCTGCGATAAGTTCATCTAACGTTTCAAATTGGATAACTTCAGCTGTGATCCCTTCTTCTGGCGTGCTTACACTGCCACCTAAGGCCGTTAAATGTAATGGTTGTTGAGACGGTGCGATAATAGTGCCTGATTCACTATAGCGGCGCCATGAAGGGAAAGTGGCAGGCTCAATCCAAACTTTGTCATAACCGAGTTCTTTAAATTTATCTTGTGCCCATTGCACTGCTAAAGCATCATTTGTCGTACCTGGTAACCTAGGGCCTACTTCAGTGGTGAGTGAGCTCAATATGTCATAGGCTAAATCACTGTTTAGTGCATTAGTACGAATTTTTGAAACTTGTTCGATTTGTTTTAGAGTAAATTCTTGAGCTGTAACTGAGTTGATAAAAGTTAAGCCACTGAGAGCTAATGTACAGAGTAATTTTTTCATGGTTTCAAAGCGCGCCTTTTAAAGAAAGCAGTATTTAAGCATTAAAGAGACTAAGGGGTAAAGCGTGATGGGATAAGTTACCAAATATAATTGGCGCAATAAATTTACGGCTTATCGGATAGCATACGAATTAAGGTTTTGTAATGGCGTTATTTCTCCGACAGAGTTAAAAAACTTAGATATCAGCATGTAACCAAAAATTGAATACACTGAGGTAGCTACTCTATCATGCGTATTTATTTGGAACGAAAAAATTATCAAGTGGTCATTGTTATAACGGATGAAAAAATCACAACATGATTTCAGGCAAAGTATTTAGCGCGAGCTTATTATGAATCAGGTCAAACATCAGAGGCGATAACTCTGCTTTTATTTAGTTTGCTTTTGGAATAAATTTTTATAAGGTATTATTGGTAGCAATGATGCTTTGGATATTTAGCCTAAAGGTTGGCCATAACTAAACTCTACACGGTTACCATCTGGGTCTAATACTCCACAATAGTATCCCACAGGGAAGGGCTCTTGCTTAGGTGGCCATAATAATATGCCATCCTCTTTTGCTTTAATGGCAACTTTATCTACGTTTTCTTTACTGGATAAAGCAAAACCAAAATGTGAAAAATCGTTTTGTGATTGCTGGTGGCCAGGCCCGCCGGGTAAAAGTACAAAAATAAATTGAGATTCTTTACCGGATTCAGCTAACCAAATAATATGTTTACCATGAACATGGCGATCTCTAACAAGCTTCAAACCTGCATAATTTTTATAGAAAAGAACGCAGGCATCGACGTCTTTAACATGTAAAGCGATATGGGTGAGATGTGCCATCTATCTCAATCAGCTACAAAAGTAGACTTGTAGTTCTGAAGTTGTAGGTTGGTGTCTAAATATTAATTTACCATCTACAAAGATATTAGGAGAGTGACGAATATTGTTTTCACTCACCAACTCAGGATGATCTTCAATGTAGTCAATTTGATAATTGACACCAACACTCTGAAATTCACATTCAAGATTTTGAATGCAAAAATCATTTTGTGTTACTAAAATCTGAACTTTCATAAAGCAACGCTCACTATCAAGGTAATTGCTTTAAGTATAGTTAATTATTATTATTCTGTATTACTAATGCCACCTTTTGTTAGCTTTTGAGGGTCTAATAATTTTAATAATTCATCTCTCGATAGATCAGTTTCTTGTTCCGCAATATCAATAATCGGTTGGCCAAGTTGATAGGCTTTTTTTGCTATTGCGGCGGCTTTTAAATAACCAATGACAGGGTTTAAAGCTGTTACTAATATTGGATTTTTAGTAAGCGCTTCATTAATATGATCTTCTTTTACTACAAACGTTGCAATGGCTTTGTCGGCCATCAAATAACTTATATTACTGAGTAAGTCTATGCTTTGTAATATGTTGTATGCAACAACAGGTAACATTACATTTAATTCAAAATTACCTGATTGACCAGCTACTGTTATGGTTGCATCATTGCCAATAACTTGAGCACTTACCATAGCTGTTGCTTCGGGTATTACAGGGTTTACTTTCCCAGGCATAATAGATGAACCTGGCTGCAGTGCTTCAAGCTCTATTTCACCTAGCCCTGCTAATGGGCCTGAATTCATCCAGCGTAGATCATTGGCCATTTTCATATAGGCAATTGATAATACTTTTAAATGACCAGACAATGTTACTATGACGTCTTGAGAGCCGATATTATAAAAAAAGTTACTACTAGGTTTAAAACTTATGCCTGCAGCAGCACTCAAGTTGGATGAAAATTTCCCTGCAAATTGTGCATCGGCATTAATACCTGTACCAACAGCGGTACCACCTTGTGCGAGAGAAGTTACCTGCTCAAGTGATTGCATTATGCCAAGTTTTGCATTTTTAATTTGACTTTTCCATGCGGCTAATGTTTGGGAAAATGTGACAGGCATCGCATCCATTAAGTGAGTGCGACCCATTTTTACAATATGACCAATTTCAGCTGATTTTTTATCTAGTGCTTGTGTTAAATGTTCAATTGCAGGTAATAAATTAAAATAAGCTGTAATGGCAGTACTAATTTGTATTGCGCTAGGAATAACATCGTTTGAGCTTTGTCCCATATTGATATGATCATTAGGACTAATGTCTAAATTAGCTTGCTGGCTTGCTAAGCTGGCAATAACTTCATTAGCATTCATATTTGAGCTAGTACCTGAACCCGTTTGAAAAACGTCTATGGGAAATTGGTCTAAATGTTTGCCATCAATAAGTTGTTCGCAAGCTTTTTCTATTGCAATTGCACGTTCACAATCTAAATATCCTAGTTCAGCATTGGTTTGTGCTGCTGCATATTTAATATATGCCAGAGCTTGTATAAAACTTGCTGGCATAGTTAAACCACTTACAGGAAAGTTATTTATTGCTCTTTGTGTTTGTGCTTGATACAACGCATTTTTAGGGACTTCTAGTTCGCCCATGCTATCTTTTTCAATTCTGGTGTTTTTCATAATGATCTACTCTAATAAGGATTAAACTCATGGCTTAAAACACGTAATTCACGTTCAAGCGCATAGTATTTTTTTTGGCTTGAGTCATATTGTCTATAAAACCGTTTTAATGCTAATAATGGTTTATAGAGCTGGTCTAAGCATTGCTTTCTCATGCACTCGGATTGCAATGGGTCACATATTTTATTTATGAGGTCGTGATAAGTTCGTCGTAGAAATAATTCTTGTAGCAAAATACAATTTTCTTTTGAATAGCACCGAGATAAAGTTAAGCTTGCATCAATAAATTGCGCAACAACATAAGCACTGTGCATGCTTCGACAGCGATTGAGCATTTTCACTTGTTGATTATAAAAAACGGTCGCTTGTGCACTATTCATATTAAATCACATAAATGTAATGATAATTGTTATCATTGCAGTTATGTGGTTTTTAGGCAAGTAATTTATTAATAGAAAAGAGTGAACGCAATAAAAATGTAGATATACTTTTGATCTTCGTTGACTGAGAATTATTTTTATTTAAAATGATAGGTGTGAATATATTCGTTAGTAAATATGATGACCGAAACAACTGATATAGCGTTAAAGAAGCAGTATAAATTATTAAAAAAAGCGATTAAATCTGAACTGAAAAAATCACTTAAAGGAGGGAGGGGGCATAGCCGTAAGCTTATGGCGTTATCTGCATTAGATATAAAGATACTAGCAAAAGAAATGGTTGCTCAAGCTTTAGAGGACAATGAGTTATCAGCGGATGTTCAAGTTATTCGTAAAATTGAGCCTAAACCAAGTAATATGAGTTTTGCACTCAAACCGCTTAAAAACTCTCCTTGTAAACAATGCCCCGCTTTAAATGGGGGTTTATGCCTGTGCGCTATAAAGTACAATGATAAAAAACGAATCGGTTCTGCGTCATAATAATCACAACTTTTCTCTTCAAAAAATTGTCATGTTAAGTTTTTTCAGCTTTAGCATAAGAAGTTACTTTTCAATTAAGGCTGTTTAGTTAAGGTTGGTTGTAAGGAAAAGTATACAGGCATTAAAAAACCCCGGTTATTTTCACAACAGGGGTTATTTACTTAGTTATATTTAATCTGAATAAACAGGTTAATTTAAACTAATTATTTTTTAGCAGCTTTAGCAGCTTTTACGTCAGCAATTACTTTTTCAGAAACGCTGTTAGGGCAAGGCATGTAATGCCCAAACTCCATAGAGAACTGACCACGGCCTGAAGTCATAGTACGTAAAGAGCCGATGTAGCCAAACATTTCTGAAAGAGGCACATCAGCTTTAATGCGAACACCAGTTGCACCAGCGTCTTGACCAGCAATCATACCACGACGACGGTTAAGGTCACCGATTACGTCACCAACATGATCGTCTGGCGTGAAAACGTCAACTTTCATGATAGGTTCGATTAGCTGTGCACCCGCTTTAGGGATAGACTGACGGAAAGCGCCTTTAGCTGCGATTTCGAAAGCAACAGCAGATGAATCAACTGCATGGAAACCACCGTCGTATAATTCGATTTCAACGTCAAGTACAGGGAAGCCAGCAAGAACACCTTCGTCCATCATTACTTTGAAGCCTTTCTCTACTGCTGGGAAGAATTCCTTAGGAACGTTACCGCCCACAACAGATGAAGTAAACACGAAACCTGAACCTGGTTCACCAGGCTTAATACGGTAATCGATTTTACCGAATTGACCAGAACCACCAGATTGTTTCTTATGCGTGTAAGAATCTTCGATTGCAGTCGTGATAGTTTCACGGTAAGCAACCTGTGGCTGACCTACTTCAAGTTCAACGCCGTAAGTACGTTTAAGGATATCAACTTTGATATCTAAGTGAAGTTCACCCATACCAGAAAGGATTGTTTCACCTGAATCGTCATCAGTCTCAACGCGGAAAGTTGGATCTTCAGCAACCATTTTACCGATAGCAATACCCATTTTCTCAGTTGAACCTTTATCTTTAGGCTTAACAGAGATAGAGATTACTGGTTCAGGGAAAACCATCGCTTCTAGGATGATTGGATCTTTAGGATCACATAATGTGTGACCTGTTTGAACGTTACTCTTCATACCAACAATCGCGATGATATCACCGGCTTGTGCTGAAGTAAGTTCATTACGATCATCAGCTTGCATTTCACACATACGACCGATACGCTCAGTTTTACCTGTAGCAGCATTAAGGATTGTATCGCCTTTATTCAATGTACCTGAATAGATACGAACGAAAGTAAGAGCTCCAAAACGGTCATCAGAAATTTTAAAAGCTAATGCTTTAAATGTTTCATCATTAGATACAAGAGCGAATTTACCAGTAGGCTCGCCCTCTTCATCTGTAAGAGGTTGTGGATCAACATCCGTAGGTGAAGGTAGGTAATCAACAACAGCATCAAGGATTAATTGAATACCTTTATTTTTAAATGCAGAACCACAGTAAGTTGGGAAGAAGTCCATCGTACGTGTACCTTTACGGATACAACGTTTGATTTCTTCTAGTGAAGGTTCTTCACCTTCCATGTAAGCTTCTAATAAATCATCATCTTGCTCAAGAGCAGTATCAAGTAACATTTCACGGTACTCTTCTACTTTGTCAAGCATGTCCGCAGGAATGTCAGTGATTTCGTAGTTTTCAGGAAGACCCGTGTCATCCCAAATGTATGCTTTACGCGTAAGAAGGTCAACAACACCAACGAAATCCTCTTCGATACCGATTGGTAAAACCATAACTAGTGGGTTAGCAGCTAGTACGTCTTGAGTTTGTTTAACAACGCGGTAAAAATCAGCACCCATACGGTCTAATTTATTTACGAAGATAATACGTGCAACTTCTGATTCATTCGCATAACGCCAGTTAGTTTCTGATTGAGGCTCAACACCACCAGAACCACAGAAAACACCTACACCGCCATCTAATACTTTAAGTGAACGGTAAACTTCTACAGTGAAGTCAACGTGTCCAGGAGTATCGATAACGTTAAAACGGTGATCTTTCCAAAAACAAGTAACAGCAGCAGACTGGATAGTAATACCGCGCTCAGCTTCCTGTTCCATGAAGTCAGTAGTAGACTCACCATCATGTACTTCACCAGTTTTGTGGATCTGACCAGTAAGTTTCAAGATTCGTTCAGTTGTCGTTGTTTTACCAGCATCAACGTGAGCGAAGATACCAATATTTCTGTACTTTGATAAATCTGCCATTGTTTTACTCTTAAAGTTGCATTCAAAATGAATTCTGGAGCCTTATTATAAACGAAATTAAAAATTCTTTCGCTTGGACTCGATATTTGGGGCGCTATTATAAGGTAATGTGAACTAGATGGGAATAGAAGTTAAAAAAACAACGAACAAAAATGATACAAATAGATGATTTTGTGAAAAAAACAATGAAAAAGCGGTTTGGAATTTAACGGGTTTTATGTCTTAGTTATTGATATTTAATCAATAAATAAAAATAAAATAGGAAGTGTGAAATAATATAGCACAAACAAAAAAAGACCTCGTAGAGGCCTTCAATTAAGAATTAAATGGCGGAGAAGGAGGGATTCGAACCCTCGATAGAGCTACAAACCCTATACTCCCTTAGCAGGGGAGCGCCTTCGGCCACTCGGCCACCTCTCCGACGCTTAATTTTAACGTATTAAATGAACATAAATGTTCTAGCTTTTGAAAGGAAATTATTTAGATAAAGGAGTGAATTAAATCTAAATTATATTGATAACCTAGCAAAAGAAAATGGTGAATAATAGAGGTATATACCTTAGTATATTAGCCTGTAAAGCTAGACTTAACATTTTTATTTTTCAACCAAGTTTTAAATGGCGGAGAGATAGGGATTTGAACCCTAGATGGGCTATAAACCCATGCCGGTTTTCAAGACCGGTGCATTCGACCACTCTGCCATCTCTCCGTTGGGGTGAGATAATACTTAGCTGATATGCCCGTGTAAATACTTTATTGTTCTGTTTGCCTAAAAATCACTCAAAATAGTGAATTTAATTAAAATTTTATTAATTATTAACCTTTTTTGTATTTATTTGAATGTTTTTAATGAAAATTTAGTTCTAATTATTAGAGAGTTTTTAGTTGGAAGTAAAAATGCTAATAAAAAATAAAGGTAAAAATCACTTAACTGAAGCACAAGTGACTGATGAATCGATTTATCATCAACGCAGAGATGTGATCAAAAAAATGGGATTTGTTGGTGCTGGTGGCTTATTTACAAGTTCTACAGTGGCAAATACCAACTTGTTTAGCTTATTTACAAGAGAAGCGAAACCTTTATTTAAAACACGACCACTTGATTATAAAGCTGCAATACTCGATGAACAAAAGCGTACTCCTGAAACTAAAGTGATTTCTCATAATAATTTTTATGAGTTTGGTACAAAAAAGTCAGATCCCGTTGAAAATGCACAACACTTGCAAGTAAAACCTTGGCAGCTAAAGATCCATGGTGAAGTGAATAAACCTTTTGCGTTGAATTATGATGACTTATATAAACACCTTGCCTTAGAGGAACGTATTTATCGGCTGCGCTGTGTTGAAGCTTGGTCTATGGTCATACCTTGGTTGGGGTTTTCATTAGCGAAACTAATACAGCAAGCAGATCCAACTTCTGATGCAAAATATGTCGCTTTTGAAACTTTACATGATAAAGATCAAATGCCTGGGCAACGTAGGCGGTTTGGCGGTATTAATTATCCCTATGTAGAAGGATTAAGAATAGATGAGGCTATGAATCCATTAAGCTTTTTAGCTGTGGGTTTATATGGAAAAACTTTACCACCACAAAATGGCGCACCAATTCGTTTAGTTGTACCTTGGAAATATGGTTTTAAAAGTATTAAGTCGATTGTATCTATTAAATTAGTTAAACATCAACCACCGACTAGTTGGAATAAACTTGCACCTCAGGAGTATGGTTTTTACGCAAATGTAAATCCTAGTGTATCTCATCCTAGGTGGAGTCAGGCATCTGAAAGGCGTATAACCAGCGGTGGTTTATTTGATCGAAATCGCATTGCCACTTTACCTTTCAATGGTTATGGTGATGAAGTTGCATATTTATATAAAGACATGGATCTTAAAAAATATTTCTAAAATAAATCTGCTATACATCTTTATAAAGACCACTACGTGATAACAGGAAATACTTGGTCTTTTTCGTTAAATCTGAGTTTGGTTTGTTAGTTTAGATTTTTATAATTAAATATTGATATACCCCCCAGTTCTGCTGGAGGTAATTTAATTTTTTTGCCACTTAGTGGCCACAATAGAAATGTGAATCAGATCTATAAGAGGTGAATGCTTGAAATTACAAGTCAAACTTAAAACCAAAGATAAAATCATATTATTAAAAACTGCATTGCATTGTATTTTATTTACTCCAGCTGTTTGGGTCTTTTATTTGGCGGTGCAAGACCTACTAGGTGCAGATCCGGTGCAAGCCATTATTCACTTCACTGGTTTAAGTGCGCTTAAGGTATTAATTTTAGGTTTAGTAATAAGCCCACTTGCTCCTAAAGTTAAATTTATACCTTTAATGCAAATAAGACGACTAGTTGGCTTGTATGCATTTTTTTATGCTTGTTTACATTTATTGAGTTTTTTCACTTTTGATTTACAACTTGATTGGCCCTTGTTATTAAGTGAAATTGTTAAACGTCCTTATATAACAGTAGGTATGTTTTCTTGGTTAGTTTTACTTATCCTATCTGTGACTTCAGCTATGTTTATCAGGCGTAAATTAGGTAAGCGATGGCAGTCTTTACATAATTTAGTATATATTACGGTACCTATTGCTGTTTTACATTTTTATTGGTCTTTAAAGTCGGGATGGATAGAGCCTGCAATTTACTTACTTATTACGTTTATATTATTAAGTTTTAGAAGAAAAAAATTGCAACGTACTTTCTCATTAAGAGGGGGGTTTACATAACTTATGCTCATGAACTTTTAAAACCAGAGTAAATAGATGAAGTAAATGTGGTCTTGTATTTGAAATAGCAAAGGCCATATATGTGGCCTTTGCTATTTTGATGACTGACTTTGGTGGGGCTAGTGATTTACCGCAAATAAATCATAAGCTTTCAGTTCAGGTAAAAACTCTTGTAGTTGGTCTTCTTGTAGCGCTAGTTGCTCTATCGAACCACAAAATGCTTCTGCTTTTTGTTCTAGGTTTTTAGCTTGCAGTGCTACTTTTTGTTCAATTTGTTTGCCCATGTTTTCCATACGTTTTTCAAACTCATCCATATCTCCACCGGAACCAATCAGTTCTGATCCTAGTGCCACTAATAAGCCGCCAATTGAGTCCATTACTGCTGCTTGCATGGCTTCTTCCATTTTACTTTCGAACGATTCACCAAATGTATCATCAATTGAATCAAAACCTTGCTGACTCATAACAAAAGTACCGTCTTGGTAAAATTGGTCATGAATTTTAACTGATAACTCTTCCATTAATTCTGACATTGAATCCATGCTATTTAATCCAAATGCATTACCGACTTCATCAATTGCGATTCCCGCAATCTTTACCCCTTCAAGGGCTATATTTGCAACTTGAGGTAACTGCTGACGTAAGTTATCAGCGTAATTTTCTAAAGTTTGTTGTTCTTGTGAACTTAGGCTGATAGCTTCATCATTAATATATAAGGTACCATCTTGCTCAATTCGCATCACGTGATCATTTTGTGTTTGTATTTCTAAAGTATTAGGTTGAATACGAACGGTATGTTGGAACGCCATATTACAGCTATCAGAAGAAATATTAATGCTATTTAAATTGTTATGAGCAAGTGCTGAACCAGATAATAAACCTGAACTGAGAATAAGTGCTGTACCAAGCGTTTTAGAGTGTGTTGATAATGTCTTTTTAGTGAACGTTTTCATGTTTTGGCTTCCTGTATAAAAATAGTTATTATCTTTCCCGTTGATGTATATACTATTTCAATATCGGTGCCACATTTTTATTTTAATTTAAAACAATAAGTTAGTGGTTTATTCAGTTGACGGATAATTAAACTGATTAGTGTTTAGACTAAAAAGTGGTTAAATAAACAATTTAATAGTTAATTTATATTTGAGTATAAAAAACTAAACTTTTTCGGCGATCTGTTTGTTGTCTGGAGTCTAACCAGCGGCCTCTGTTTATTTTTATTCTTCTGCGATCTTTATTTTAATTGCGTAATAAGTTGCTCTAATAAGGTTTTAAGTTGTTTCGCTTTTTCAGTATCGTAATCTGTTTGACTGATGAGTTGCTGGGGTATACAGGCTAAGCCTTGTTTTAATTGCCACCCTTTTGCTGTGAGTTTGATATCAATTTGCCTTTCATCAGATTCATTTTTTATTCGCTCTAATAATTGTGCTTGCTGCATTCGTTTTAATAAGGGTGTTAATGTATTGCTATTTAATAATGCTTTTTTGCCAATTTGCTTTACGCTAAGGCCATCATTTTGCCATAAGATCATCAATACTATGTATTGTGTATAGGTAAGTTTATATTGCTCTAAAAGCGGTTGATATAGACGCGTTACTAATCTAGACGCCGCATAAAGCGGAAAACATAACTGATTTTCAAGAATTTGATGATCGGCTTTTTGTGTCATACTTATTTTGCCAACTCATGCTGAATGAATTTTTCGATCGCTATAGGTTTAGTTGTAGGTGCAAAACGCTTAATTGGCATACCATCGCGGCTGATTAAAAACTTAGTAAAATTCCATTTTATATTATTACCAAAAATACCTGGCAGAGCGGGTTTAAGGTATTGATAAATAGGATGGCTATTAGTACCGTTAACATCTATTTTTTCAAACATTTGAAAATCGACACCATAATTGATTAAGCACCCTTGTGAGATTTCTGTTGCATCACCAGGCTCTTGTTGGCGAAATTGGTTACATGGAAAACCTAAAATAACTAAGCCTTGATCTTTATATCGGTCATATAGTTTTTGTAAACCCTCATACTGTGGTGTTAATCCACACTTGCTTGCAGTATTTACTATTAAAACGACCTTGCCTTGATAGTCGCTCATATTAATATTGTGTTGCTGCAAACTAGTTGCTTGAAGTTGGTAAAAATCAGACATAACTTTGTTCCTGAGTAGAAATGGGTTGAATTATATCGTGCGCGATTTAAGTGTCAATGTGAACTTTTTATATGATTGTTTCAGTAGATTGGATAGCATGATTGAATTGGTCTGTAGATTATTAAAGTTATTATACTTTTAAATAGGTTAAAAATGTAATTCGTAATCTAAAGGAGCGCCAGCCATAGGGTCTCTCAATCGTAATGAGGCATCTAGATAATAAAGATCCAAAGGACTTATTTTTGGTCTTTATTATCTAAAGTGTTAGTTTTTAGCCGTAGTAAAGCTTAACAATACTCGCCATTACAACCACCATTACCTGTAATTCTATGTGTCGCAGTAGAGTCATAGATATAGCCATGATTATCGATTGCTTTTACTCTTATACTGACACTACTTGCTCCGCCATGATAATGAAAATAATTTTGGGCATTGCCTTTGTATACACCATCTACCCAAGACTCTACAGAGGCAATACTTCCATCTGAATCGGCGGCAGATATTGCGACATCAATTACATGTTCATTATCTTCTCTTACACTAGAGTTAGCAACCGGTTTATAGTCACAAATATATTCTTTTACAGGTCTTTGTTCAAGAAAATCTAATGTAGCTGTACATGAAATGTATTCACTAGTTTTTTCAGGTAAAGTACACATACTTGGTCCAGCTCCTTTAGATTCATAATAAGAAACTAATTCACCCAATGAAACATATTTTTTAGTAGATTCTCTATAATCATCTGATAGTGTTTTTGTTATGGTTTCTGTTATAAGGTCAAAGCCTCTTGGTTTTGGCTTACAAGTTGTTTGTTGGTAGGTAGCTTGACATTCAGGGGCACCTGCATAGATATTTTTATATCCTGTTATTTCATATCGACAATTAGTTTTTTCTCCAAAATTATCATCTCCTGCAAACGCGTTAAATGAACTAATTGAAGCTATTGTTAATATGGTTGATGTCGCTAATGCATTAAATTTTAACTTGAACATAATTTATCCTAATAATAAATATTGGTGCAGTTTTCTGATTAATCATATCTATTGTTTTCCTTTTTATTATTCGGCTAACAATATTATTGATTAAGCAGTTGCGTTTTTATATAAATCGTTTTAATTAATAATAATTCAATTGTTGTTGAATTATCTTTCCCCTCACTGCAGGCGGCTTAATTATTAAAAAGTATTTTTTTTATAAACTATTCGACAGTAAAGCGTTTTCTATTTTTTGATAATTAATGAATTTTTTATATCTAAATCCTGCCAATTTATAGTAAAAATTAGCCATTTTATTAACAGTGAAAGAATGTCATTTTATTGATGATTTTTGGCTGAATTTTGATATTAAAATATGCAAAATTGAGTATGCTTATAGGGCTTCATATTAGCTTTCTTATAAAGTAGATTTGCAAGCGTGCAGAAATGCCAAGCGTTTAATCATATTGAATTTAACTTACCCTTAATTTGTTTATTTTAATTGGTATAAAAGTTTGGTTTTTCTGCGACTAATGATTTTTAAGATTACATTGAGCTTATTTAGTAAATGTTTTATCTTATCTAAGGTTATGAATTATAAGTTTGTTTTTTTGGCGGTTTTGTTTTAGTTAATGGCAGAATAATGATAGGAGGAAATTTTATTATTTAGGTAAGGTAGAAGTGAGCAAAGTGCTCAGAATATTAGCCCATCAATTTTTAAGGGAAATTGTAATGCGAAACATAAAAATATCCATTTTGAACTATCTAGTAAAACATCAGACATTTATCACTTTTAGTAATGTGATATGCAATGTAATTAAAAAGCATTTCTTAGTATGTGTCTCTAAGTAAATTGCTATTTATCATCAATAAATAATCTTATAATAACAACAAACTCCATACATTTTATGCGTTTATAAAGTAGCCATACTTTTTAGATGAATTTGACTTGTAAGGAAAATAAAAATAAATTTTATAAAAGGTGGTTTTATGAATCGTTTATATACTTTACTATCAACTATTAGTGTTATGTCTTTGTTGAGCTTTTCAACACCAAGCGAAGCTCGGTATACAAAAATTTTAACATCAATGGTTGAAGTTACTGTTTTCTGTAATTATTATAATTGTACCTCCGTTATTGATTTAGGTGATGGTGTTGAACAATATAGAGTGATTTACGAACATAAGGTTAGTGATGCTGTTAGTCCTGACCCTGATCGTGATGAAACAATTCCTTAATAGTTAATACCAACTTGAATATTATGATAAATAGGTGATGTTATGAAAGATTTTAAATTTTTATTTTTAGCTTTTTGTTTTACGCTTTTATTTATTGTTTCAACTCCAAGTGAGGCCCGTTATACAAAAATTTTAACATCAATGGTTGAAGTTACTGCTTTATGTAATTATTATAATTGTACCTCCATT
>NZ_NQMR01000074.1 GCF_002276045.1 Pseudoalteromonas sp. NBT06-2
GGTTGAAGTTACTGTTTTCTGTAATTATTATAATTGTACCTCCGTTATTGATTTAGGTGATGGTGTTGAACAATATAGAGTGATTTACGAACATAAGGTTAGTGATGCTGTTAGTCCTGACCCTGATCGTGATGAAACAATTCCTTAATAGTTAATACCAACTTGAATATTATGATAAATAGGTGATGTTATGAAAGATTTTAAATTTTTATTTTTAGCTTTTTGTTTTACGCTTTTATTTATTGTTTCAACTCCAAGTGAGGCCCGTTATACAAAAATTTTAACATCAATGGTTGAAGTTACTGCTTTATGTAATTATTATAATTGTACCTCCATTATTGATTTAGGTGATGGTGTTGAACAATATAAAGTGATTTATGAAGAAAAACCTATTTGTATTTCAAATGCTTTGTTAATACAAAGCTGCCCTGATCCAGATCGTGATGAAACATAATATATTATTTAACTCTATTTATAAGGTGTATTTCTTATAGCAATGAAATCGTTTTATAAACAATTCAGCTTGTTGTTTTTTTTTATGCTATCTGTTTTTTCATATGGAAGTATTATAGATGAGTTGCAGGCTGATTTTCGTTTTCAATTAGGAGTTGATTCTAATTTATTATCGAACCTTTCAATAAAAGATATTGTGCAAGATCAAAGTGGGTTTATGTGGTTTGCGACTAAGGATGGTCTCAATCGTTTTGATGGCAATGCAGTTAAAATATATCGACCTTCAAAAAATAAAAATTCAATTTCTCATTTTTACATTACCAAATTACTAGTGGATAAAAAGGGGTTGATTTGGATCGGCACTAGCTCTGGTTTAAATGTTTATGATCCATCTAAAGATTACTTTGAAGACATCCCGATAGGTAGTATCAAAATTACAAGTTTGTACGAAGATTCTTTAGGCAATATCTGGGTTGGAACTACAATTGGCGGAGTTTATGTTATTTCAAATAATGGAAATAACTCCAAGTTTGTAAATTTAAATGAAGCTTCTAAAGATCTAGTATCTATTTATATAAACGATATTCTAGAAATTAAAGGTGGAGTTGTATTTATTGCAACTCAGCATGGATTATTTAAAGTCAAAGAAAACAAGGTTTCACTTCTAACTAGCTTATCTTCAAATCAATCAAAACCCAAAGCATCGAATTATAAACGATTAAAAAAACTTGATAATGAAAATATTTTAATTGCGAATGAAAAAGGTCTATTTAATTTTAACCTTACAAATAAAAGTTTATCTGCAATTCGGTCACCAGTTCTTAGAGAAAAAAACATTACTGATATATTTAAATATAATAGCCGAGAAGTTTTGATTTCAACTCGTTCATCAGGCATGTATTTGGTTGATTTATTAACGAAAGAAACCTCCCATTTTGAAAACAATCCAGATGAAAAATATAGTTTAATAGACAATCAAATTAGTCGAATATTTCAATCAAAAGAAGGGGTTATTTGGATTGCAACAAATCTAGGTGTGAATAAATTAGATATAACGCAAAAATATTTTGGTCATATAAAAAGCAATAATGTTTTATCGAATTGTTTATCAGGTAATACTATCCACGCAACTTTATTAGATTCAAGTAATGTACTTTGGATTGCTGTATTTGGAGCTGGTTTACATAAAATTAATTTATCTTCTGGTGATTGTCATAAATATACAAGCTCCAGTGAATTTGCTTCAGATAATGATAATTTAAGTAAAATTGTATCAATTTTTGAAGATGAAAAGAAAAATATTTGGTTTGCAACTTTTAATCAAGGCTTGGTCCGTTTCACTAGGAATGAAAATAAATTTGAAGTATTTAGTGCCAACTTACCACAGAATAATAGTATCAGTTCAAATTCACTTAACTTTGTAACGGGAGATCTTAAAGGTAATCTCTGGATTGCAACGTTTGATAAAGGTTTTTCTCATTTTGATTTAAAAACAAATACTTTCAAAAATTACTTACCTTTGGTTGATCCTAATAATAAGCAAGTCAAAACGATTAAAAGCATAATGATTTACGATGGGTTTGTTTGGTTAGCTACTTTAAAGCATGGATTACTAAAATTTGACCCAAAAAATCAATCTTATACCCAATTTAAAAGGTCCTCTCCATATGAAGATGGAGTTCCACCGAGTTTAACTTCTATAAATATAGACTTAGATGGAAACTTCTGGCTCGGTACACAGGGTTACGGTGCATATATATTTACTCCAAGTAATTTAAAGATAAAGGCTTTCACTATAGAAGATGGTCTATTTAGCAATATGGTAATGCGAATAGAAGTTGATTCGAATAATAATAAATGGCTTCTTACTGATAAGGGGTTATCTCGGATTTCTAGTAAAAATGAAGAAATTGAAACTTTTTTTGAAAATGATGGACTACAAGCAAACTCTTTTACTTCAGCGGGGTTTTATAATGAGGTTGATGATACTTTATGGACTGGTGGTGTTAATGGTTTAAATAGAATTGAGTTAAAAAAGATAAGTAAAGAAAGAAATAAAGTAATACCTGTTTTAACTAATTTTGAACTATTTTATAAGCCAGTCAGACTAAGTACTCAAAAAAATGTCACACCTTTAAAGCAAGCGATTAATTTTAATAAAGAAATAAGGTTGTTTTCGGATCAAAATGTATTTGCATTTGAGTTTGCAAGCTTGGAATTTAAGCATTCAGATAGAGTGAGATATTCTTTTAAATTAGATGGTTATGATGATTGGAATTATGTGGACTTTAAAAGTAGAAAAGCCGTTTATACAAATATAAACCCCGGTAGCTATGTATTTAAAGTCAAGGCATCATTGAATCGTATTTGGGGTGAGGAAACGTCTATTAAAGTAATTATCGCACCTCCTTGGTGGCAAACTAGTCTTGCTTATTTTATTTTTACTAGTGTATTTCTATGTGTAATGTTCCTCGTTGTTAACCTTAGAACTCGTTTATTAAAAAAACAATCTCAGATTTTACAGTTATCAGTTATTGAAAGAACAAAAGAACTTGAAAATGAAAAACAGAAAGTAGAACAGCTTTTATCTCGTAAAAACGAAGAGTTTGCAAATGTCTCTCATGAATTACGCACACCATTAACGCTCATACAAGGGCCTGTTGCTAAGTTGATGGCTGAATCTACTGATAATGAACAACTGAAACGATTAAGTATAATTAAAAGAAATGCGAATAGGTTAACTCGAATAGTTGATCAGTTATTTCATATTGAAACCTTTAGAATCAAATCAATTTCAGGTCAGACGAATCAAGCTACTAAAGTTATTATTTTACGAATAATTGAGGCTTTTAAAGATTTAGCACAAGAAAAAAATATTCAGCTTAGTGTAAAAAGAATTGCGAATATAAATTTTGAATTTACACCAGATGCATTAGAGAAAATCATACTTAATTTATTATCCAATGCGCTTAAATACACAAAATCAGGCGGTACGATTATAGTTGAGACATATCGTATTAAAAGTAAAGAGTTAGCCATTAAAATAACTGATACTGGCGTTGGTATTCCTGAAAATAAGCTGGATGTGATCTTTGAAAGATATAGCCGAGTACTGGATGAGAATAGTGAAAAAGTAACAGGGGCTGGTATTGGCCTTGCGTTAGTTAAAAGTTTAGTTGAATCTCATAATGGTCGCATTGAACTGCACAGTAAATTAGGTATTGGTACTGAAGTAACCGTTTATTTACCCATCATAAATGAAGCTTTACAAGATGAGAATCAAATTTTTATTAATGATGAGTTTATTGCAATGGAATTGATGGAATTAAATCATCAGCAAGAAATGTCATTAACCACTCTAAATGTTGTCAATCAAGATATAGAAAAATCTGAAAAGCCGCTTATTTTATTGATTGAAGATAATGCTGATATGAGATCTTATATTATTGATAGTGTCTCATCTGATTATAAAGTCATAACAGCAGAGAATGGCGAAATTGGTATTACGAAAGCAAAATTAGAGGTGCCTGATTTGATAATTAGCGATATTATGATGCCGAAAAAAGATGGATATCAAGTAACTAATGAGCTAAGGCATAATGATATTACTAGCCATATTCCAATCGTTTTATTAACTGCTAGAGGAGATAGAGAAAGTCGGTTAAAAGGCTGGTATGAAAAAGCAGATGAATATTTAACAAAACCTTTTGATGCTGAGGAATTATTAATTCGCCTTAAAAACTTGTTAGAAATTCGAAATATACTTAAAAGACAGTTCTATGAAATTTCTTTTAAAACTGATTTGAAGGAGTTAAAGCCTCAAGTTGAAGTTTGTTCAATAAAAGCTGCACAGATAGATAAACAAAAAAAGTTTATATCCCAGTTAAATGCAGTGTTGGAAGTTTTATATGTTAATCCTGATACCTCAATAGCGAATATTGCTTATGATATTGCAATGAGTGAAAGACAGTTTTTTCGTAAAATTAAAAGCGTGTTAGACATGACACCAGCTGAATACTTAAGGCGTTTTCGTTTAGAAAAAGCAAAAATGTTATTAGATCAAGGTAATAGTGCGAGTTTTACAGCATTTGAAGTGGGTTTCTCATCTCAGAGTTATTTTGGCAAATGTTTTAAGGCCCAATTTAGCTTATCTCCCAGTGATTATAAAAAACAATTACAGGCGCTTTATCCTGAAAAAACGCTGATACCATTTGAAGATAATTAGCTCGTTCTGCAGATTAAATTGCATGCATAATTACACTGGTATATGGCACAATATAAACCATATGAAATTTAAAATACTAGGGGGCAATAAATGGAAAAAGTAAAAGTATGGGACGGTTTTGTGCGATTTTTTCATTGGTCACTAATTTTACTTATCGGTGTGCTTTATTTTTCTGGTGAAGAAGGTTTTATGGATTTGCATTTTGTGGCTGGTTATAGTTTGTTATCTTTAATTATAGCGCGATTATTTTGGGCTTTTATTGGCAGTGATACTGCAAAGTTAAAAGCTTTGTTGCATTCACCTAAAGCCGTTGTTAATTCTATTAAGACACATTCATATACAAGAGGGCATAATCCAGCAGGTAGTTATATGGTACTGACATTTTTTAGTTTACTGCTCATACAAAGCACTTCAGGTTTAATGACAACGGATGATATCTTAACTGATGGGCCGTTAGTACAATATGTTGAATCAAGTTGGGTTGAGATTGCTAGTAGTGTGCATAAATTGAATTTTGATTTTTTAATAGCTGCAATAACAGTGCATATTTTTGCGATTGTGGTTTATCGTATTCGAGGGAAAAACTTAGTAAAACCCATGCTCACTGGTTTTAGCTCAGAACCTTATATTAATGAAGTGAAAATGAGAACTGGCTGGTGGGGTTTTATGGTACTCGTTATTATAATGAGTTTGATTTTTTATGCTTGGGGCTTAGAGCCATTACAAGCGATCTTTTCATAATACGTGTTTATTTGATAGAGTTTATACCCTATCAAATATCTTAAATAGACTAATTAGTCTTTAAAAGACTTATGGCAATCTTTACATCCTTTAGCCCAATTACCAAAAGCTTTGCCAATTTTCTTTTGATCTCCCGTAGCAGCAACAGTTGCTAGCTCATCGGCATACTTTTGAAAAACGGTTGCTTTTTTCATGAAATTTTCATTATCAGACCAAATTTCAGATAAAGCACTAGTGTTAGCTGTACCTATTTCAGTGCCTGGGATAAAAGCTTCCCAAGGCATTTTAGATAATGCTGCAGCATTGTTTGCTCGCATTGCAAAACGTTTCGCATTAAAAGGTACTTTACCTTTAAGCATAGCGCCCATATCACCGATTTGAGTGCCAATCATAGAAAAAGCTGATTGCCGGTATTCAACGGCGTCAGATGGTTTTTCAAAAGCGGTATTAGCGATTGTAGGTAGTGCTAGTAAGCCAGCCGTTAGGCCAATGATTAAAAGTGACGGTTTTAAATTCATGATAGTCCAGTTTGTTTTTTGATTTTAAGTCTTTGTACCTGAGTATGTTGTAATGGGCAAATAAAAGCGGTCAGTATCTAAAAATTAGGGGGTATGATTTTATTGTGACACTTGTATGAAAATTGAAAACAAATGTAAATAACCCATTGAATAATTATTTCATATTGGGTAGTTTCTGATACGGTATAAAATAAAAACAATGGGAAATTTATGAAAAAGAATAATCTGAAGCTTTCAGTATTATCCACAGCTATTATGCTATCTCTAGCTGGTTGTGGTGGCAGTAGCTCTAAATCAAAAGCTGTTGAAGTTGTAGATGTTGCACCTACTGCTGCAAATGTTGTTATCGATACAGCTAAACAATGGGTGCCATCTACAGGTACTTTAAAAGCGGTAGATTCAAATGGTGATACATTAACTGTTAATTTTTCTGAAAATGGTGAAACTGTTACTGCTGACAATGGCGTTTATACTTTTAGTCATGGTGTTTTAGAATTATCAGGCCTTGAATATTCTTATGTATCTCTATCAGGTGACGCGGTTGAAATTGATTATTCTGTATCTGCAAATGGAAAATCAGCCTCAGCCAAGCTAATAGTTTCTGAAGTTATGGGTGACCCACTTTTAAATCAACAATGGCATCTCAGAAATACAGGGCAAGCAGCTTACGCATTAAGTGATGAAATGTATGAAGGCTTGGTTTTATTATATATGTCATTTGGTGATACTGAAGAAGAAGCTCGAGCTGCTCTTAGTGAGCGTTTTGCAAAACAAAAAGCAGAGTTAATTGCTGGCCAAGATATGAATGTCGTTGGCGCATATTCTCAAGGTGTTACAGGTGAAGGTGTTATAGCCGTTGTTGTTGATTCTGGCCTTGAAATACGTCATGAAGATTTAGCACCTAATGTTATTCCTAACCGCTCATTAAATCTAAATGAAGGTGCAGCAGATAGAACAGATCCTACGCCAACTTCTATTACAGGTGACCACGGTACGAGTGTTGCAGGTTTGATTGCGGCTAAAGGCTGGAACGGTCTAGGTGGTCAAGGTGTTGCACCTGATGCAAGTCTTATTGGCATGAATTATTTAGGCGAAGGAAAAGTTCCTCAAACAGATTTTTTAGTACATGGTTTCCCAGGTAGTGGTATTGCTAAAACAGATAATGTTGCAGTATTCAACCGTAGTTATGGTTATGCTTTTCCAACTCACTTTAGTTACTCTGAACTTGACGAAGCTATCACCGCTTATCCGGTAATGAATTTACGTGGTGGTAAAGGCGCTTTAAATATTAAAGCAAGTGGTAATGGTTTTGGTGATGAGCGTAATGCAGGTTCATTTTGTACTGATAATGGCGCTAATGATTTAGGTTTAACCTGTACTAATAGTGCTTTTGAAGGAACGCAAGGTAACCCTTATTCATTAAGTGTTGCAGCTGTTAATACTGATGGTCACCATACAAGTTACTCAACAGCGGGTGCAAGTATTTTTGTGTCAGCTCCTTCAGGTGAATATGGTCGTTATGCTCCCGCTATGGTAACAACAGATCAAATGACTTGTTTAAGTGGTTATTCTGGTTTTACCGGTGGTCAGATTGCTGCTTGGACAGAGGCTTATGGTGAAGAGTTTGTTAAATCGCAATTCCCATTTAACTTCCCTGGACATGAAGATAATACAAACTGTAATTATACATCTACGTTTAATGGTACTTCTTCAGCTGCGCCAAATGCTGCAGGTGTGGTTTCGTTAATAATTGCAGCTAATCCAGAATTAACTTGGCGCGATGTGCGTCATATATTAGCATCTACTAGTACACAAGTTGATCCTGAAAATGAAGCTGTTACTTTGACTATAGGTGAAGGTGATACTGCTGCTGAATTTGTAGCGCATCAAGGTTGGATTGAAAATGCTGCTGGATTTAAATTCAACAACTTATATGGTTTCGGTCGTGTAAATGCGGGTGAAGCTGTCGCGATGGCTAAAGCTTACGATAAAGATTTAGGTGAACAAGTTATTACGCAATGGCAAGGAGAAGGTTCAGTTATGGGTGACGATGCCATGACAAGTCAGATCCCTGATAATGATGCTTCAGGTTTAGAGTATAAATTTGTCCTTACAGAAGAGCTTGATTTAGAATCCATTCAATTCAAATTTGATGTAAGTAATGTTGATATGACGTTCGGTACTGATGAAGGTACTCAAACGACAGCTGGTACAGATTTAGCGATTGAAGTTACATCTCCATCAGGTACTAGAAGTGTATTATTATCATCAAAGCAAGCGATTACATATCCTGCTTATTCGTTTGATAATGGCGATCAACCAAGTTATATCTTAAAAGAGGGGGTTTTTCTATCTAATGCATTTTATGGCGAGTCTAGTAAAGGTGAGTGGATAGTTCGCTTATTAGATACAAGTGCCACTAGTTTTGCTACAACAGATGGTGGTTGGGGTAGTTTTGTTGGCTATACTAATAATGCTGAAGCAAGTGTGCTTGAAGGTATTGCAATAAGAGCGTTTGGTCACGCAACTCAAGTAGAAGGAGAGTAACCATGAAATTAAATAAATTATCAGTAGTAACAGCAAGTGTTTTGCTATCGACATCGGTTATGGCTCAGGCTTTGGTAGAAAGAGAGTTTATTAAACCAGTAAAAAAAGTTTCAAAATATACAGCTCAAAAAGTAGATTTTGGCTCATATAAAGTTGAAAGAAATTTAATTTATATACCAAAATCAGTAGCTAGTACTGAAAATATTGTTTCAACTAAAGGTATTATGGCTATTGTACGAACGGATAGCCCTGTACAGCTAGTATCTAAGGGGACTTTAGTGCGCAATACCTTTACTGATGTTGTTTCACCATTATCTGGAAATATTTCTCTGCTATTAAAACAGGGCGTTTCTGTGCAACAGGTTAGTGATGAGACAGGTTTATCTGTGGTTTCAGCATATGCAGGAACCAACCTTGCAGTAGTCAAAGTGAAGGAAGGGCAAGATTTAATTGAAGCGAGTAAACAACTTAAAGCATCTGGTTTAGTGAAGGTTGCTAAAATAGAAGTGCTAGAGATCTTACATAAAGCTTATTAATTAATACTGATAACATTTTATTCAGGCGCATTTTCATGCGCCTTTTTTGTTTGCCCAGCGAAGCTGGCAAACCCGATAGGCTGCAAGAAGCCTTATCACCCAGACTAAGGGGAAGATAATCTGAATGGCAAGGGCGTTACTGGCTAACGGTGAGGTCTGAAGGAAGCCATAAGAAGTTAGAGGTACACAAGTAACCGTAACCTGTTTCGGCGGTATTGGTGGGTAAGCGTGCAAAATAGCGTGACGCCCTATACTTAGTCAGTCCAATACTGTGTTTGAGGGTGGCACTTCTAACAGGGAGCTAGTGCAGTAACTGGGGAAGCCTGGCACTGTAGCCAATCCGAATGATTGGACGTGTTACTCAAGAGGTGACTCAAGGTTTAGTGTCGGTGTGAGGTGGCAGATG